>DGOT01000010.1:4328-6755 GCA_002389465.1 Bacteroidales bacterium UBA4459
GCCACATCTCCCGGTGCAAGATTCAGGTGATAAATTTTTCCTTCCTTATTTAATACCAATTCTGCTTTTCTCATGCCAATTTGAATAATTTTGTACGCAAAACTAAAACTTTTTAACATGAACGTTCCTTTTCAAACCACTTTAGTTACCATAGACCTGGATGACAAATACTTAACCAGGTATGACAGGACCTACCCTAATTTAAAATATCTGACGAATAACGTCATCCTTTTGTATGTTCTTGAAAGCAGTATTTTCAATAAGGATGATGAAAGAAATGAACTGATTGCTCAAAAGAATACTCAACTGAATGAACTTGCTTCAGGAATTCAGAAAAGCACAGGGCTAAATGTAAAAGCTGTTATTCAGACAGGCAAACCTGCTGAAGAAATTTTAAAGGCTACAACAAGTTACAATATAAACCTGATCGGAATGAGTACACACACTCATTCTGATGAGAATCATACATTAAAAAATGCTCTTGGTTCTACCACCAACCATGTAGTCAGGGAGTCTAAGGTTCCTGTATTTACATTTAACAGCAATGTTGTACTGAATAAGATTATCAAAATTCTTCTGCCCCTTGACATGACTATGGAAACCCGACAAAAAGTTACCAATGCTATTCAACTTGCCAAAAGTCTCCATGCAACTATCGCCATTGTTTCCGTTTTGCAACCAGGCAAATCAAAAGACATAAAGGATCAATTGAAGAAACAATTAATGCAGGTAAAAGAGTTTATTGAGCAAGCTGAAATTCCCTGCACTACCGAATTAATTGAATCAGAAAAAATCGGGGTAAAATCAATTACTAACAGCATTTTAAACTTTGGCGATGAGGAACATGCCGACCTGATTATGGTCATGACGCAACAGGAAAGCAGGCTCGCCGAATTTTTTGTAGGCTCAGCAGCCCAAACAATCTTACGTTTATCCAGAATTCCCGTATTATCCATCATCCCAAAAAATTTAGGGTTTGTCATAGTAGGCGCCTGAAAACAAACATGAGAGCAGAAATAATCAGCATTGGCGATGAGTTATTGATCGGGCAGATCATAAACACGAATGCTTCGTGGATGGCAGCCGAATTAAACAAAACAGGTATCCGCGTCAGCAGGGTAACGGCTATCGGCGACAACGCCGAAGATATCAATTACGCCCTGAAAACAGCCTGTGAACAAAACAACATTGTTTTGCTGACCGGTGGGTTGGGGCCGACAAAAGACGACAAGACCAAAAAGATCCTGGCAGAGTACTTCGATTCGGACATGGTTTTTCACGAGCCGACTTTCGAACACATCAAAACACTATTCAAAGCCCGGAATTTTGACTTGTCGGCACTGAACCGGAAGCAGGCCGAAATTCCCGGGAAATGCATGCCGCTTCCAAACACGAACGGCACGGCGCCCGGCATGTGGTTCGAGAAAAACGGCAAAGTGATCGTTTCGATGCCCGGCGTACCTTTCGAGATGCAGCCGATGATAAAAGATGAGGTGATCCCGCGCCTGCAGAAGAAATACAAACTCCCGTTCATCTACCACAAAACCATCATGACACACGGGCTGCCCGAGTCGAAACTGGCAGAGCGTATCAGCAACCTGGAAAACAGCTTGCCGGAACATATCAAACTGGCGTACCTGCCCCAACCTGGTATCGTGCGGCTGCGGCTATCTGCCACCGGCCCTGACAGAAAGGCTCTTGAAGAAGAAGTGAACAACTATTGCCGGAAGTTCCTAAAAGTCATTCCCGAACTTATTTTCGGCTACGATGACACTACGCTCGAAGAAGTGGCAGGGCAATTGCTGAAAGATAAAAACCTCAGCATTTCGACAGCCGAGAGCTGCACCGGCGGTTACCTGGCGCACCTGATCACAAGTATTCCGGGCAGTTCCGGGTACTACAAAGGCTCGGTCATCTCCTATGCCAACGAAATAAAAATTAACGAATTGGGCGTTTCCCCCACCGATCTGGAAACCTACGGTGCTGTCAGCCGGCAGGTAGTGGAACAAATGGCTTCCGGTGTTCGAAAAAAACTGGATACTGATTACAGCCTGTCCGTTTCCGGCATTGCCGGTCCCGACGGGGGAACAGACGAAAAACCCGTAGGCACAGTATGGATTGCTTTAGCCGGCCCGGAAGACGTACAATCCAAATTATTTCATTTCGGCGAACACCGCCAGCGCAATATCAGGCGATCAGCTTTAGCGGCACTGGATATGCTGCGGCTGGAACTGGATAAAACCAAAAAAACCTGCTGACACAAGTTTTTATCTTTTTGGAAATCCTGTCACGCAATATGCCTGCGTCAGGGGTTTACATTTTAGATTGTGGCGCTCTCGGTTTCAAGGCGCCGGTCAACTTTTTTGAATAAGCCCTGCAACACTTTCCCGGGACCTACTTCGATGATCTTTTTGGCGCCATCGGCCA
>DGOT01000010.1:6787-9588 GCA_002389465.1 Bacteroidales bacterium UBA4459
TTTTTCTTTATAATTTCGGGGTCGGCTACCGACTGGCCGGTAACATTCTGGTAGATCGGGCATAAGCCCGTATTGAATTTTGTGGCATTTATGGCTTCCGCCAGTTCCACAGCCGCCGGTTCCATCAGCGGTGAGTGGAAAGCTCCGCCCACTTTGAGTATCATAGCCCGTTTAGCACCGGCAGCCGTCAGTTCTTCCACTGCTTCCTCCACGCCACTCAACGATCCTGATATCACGAGCTGCCCCGGACAGTTGTAATTAGCCGGCACCACAATGTTTTTAATTCCTGTACATATCCGTTCCACCACCTCATCTTCGAGGCCGATAACAGCCGCCATAGTCGACGGCTCCAGCTCGCAGGCCTTCTGCATAGCCGAAGCACGCTTGGCCACCAGTTTCAAACCGTCTTCAAACAACAGGGTTTTGTTGGCTACCAACGCTGAGAATTCACCCAGCGAATGGCCGGCTACCATATCAGGTCTGAAATCTTCACCCAGCATACGTGCCAGAATGACCGAATGAAGAAAAATAGCCGGTTGTGTTATATTTGTTTGTTTCAGGTCTTCTTCCGTTCCGTCGAACATCACATCCGTGATCTTAAATTTAAGAATGCTGTTGGCTTTCTTAAACATATCTTTGGCTTTGGGCGACTTTTCGTATAAGTCGTGCCCCATTCCGACGTATTGGGCTCCCTGTCCCGGGAAAACGTATGCATTCATGTAGCGATGGTTTTGTTATTTTCGGTTTCCGAAAAAGCGGAGCAAAAATAGAAATAAATTGATAAAGTCGAGATATAATGTGAGGGAACCCATAATAGTTACCTTTCTGGCAGCTTCACTTCCCTGCGCCACCTGGCCTCCAATGCGTTTCAACTTCTGCACATCATAAGCTGTCAGCCCCGTAAATACCAGCACCCCGATAAAGCTGATGATGTAATCCATCGTTCCGCTGTGCAGGAACATATTCACCACGCTGGCAATAATAATTCCAATCAGTCCCATAAACATGATGCTGCCGAACTTCGTCAGGTCGGTTTTGGTGGTATAGCCCACAACGGCCATCGTTCCGAACATGCCTGCTGTTATCAGGAATGTTTTAGCGATAGACGCACTTGTGTACAATAAAAAGATAGAGCTTAAACTGGCGCCCAGAAGTACGGAAAATAAAATAAATACCAGTACCATCGTAGAGGCCGACATCCGTTGAAATCCTGCCGACATCCATATGACCAAACCCAATGGTGCCAGCATAACGACCCATCCGAACATTGACAATCCGCCCGTTTCCATATTATACAGCATGCTCATCAGCTCGGTGTTCGAAGCAAACAGCCAGGCTGTGGCTGCCGATATGGCCAACGCCAGGAACATCCACAGGAACACCCCCGACATAAAGGTAGTCGCCAGCGGATATGTTTCCGTACTCTTTACATAATTTTTATTCAATGTATTATTCATTGTTCTCTTTTTTTGTTTACGACAGTTTTGATGAAATCAGGCTGATGAACTCGGCCCTGGTTTCGGCACGCTCAAAAGCGCCGGTAAAGTCCGATGTGGTGGTCACCGAATTCTGCTTCTGGATCCCCCGCATCGCCATACACAGGTGGCGGGCTTCGATCACTACGGCAACCCCCAGCGGATTCAGCGTATTCTGTATCGCTTCCTTGATCTGTGATGTCAGTCGCTCCTGCACCTGCAACCTGCGCGAATAAGCTTCCACCACCCGCGCAATCTTGCTCAGGCCCGTAATGTATCCGTTCGGAATGTAAGCTACATGTGCCTTCCCGATGAACGGGATCATATGGTGCTCGCACATCGAGAAAATATCTATGTCCTTCACGATCACCATCTCCCGGTAATCTTCCTTGAACTTTGCCGACAGCAGGATCTGCTCCGGATCATGGTCGTATCCCTGTGTGAGAAACTGTATGGACTTGGCCACCCTGTACGGTGTTTTGTGCAGCCCTTCCCGGTCAGTATCTTCGCCGATCAGCTTTAAGATTTCTTTATAATGATGTTGGAGTTTTTTCAGTTTTTCAGGGGCGAATTTTTCAATTTTTTCGTACCCCAGTAATTCTTTCGGTTTATCCATTTTAATGATTTGATGCATGCATGTTGTCAAAAAAGATGCCAACGAGGTTTTTATAACGAATAATTTATGTGCCAAAGTATTCGATAAAATTATTTTCCGACTCTTTAAGCTTAACACAGTGAAGCTGAGCACCCAACCTGGCAATCTGAAGCTCTAGCTCCTGCCATATGCCCACTGCCAGATTTTCCGTAGAGGCTTGTTTTCCGCTCATGAAGTCCACTTCGAGGTTGATATTTTTATGGTCCAGTTTGCCGATGACCTTATCGCGGATCAGCGCACTCAGTTTTTTCAGGTTGACCAAGAAGCCGGTCTCCGGATCAACCTCTCCTTTTACCGTTACAAACAGCTCATAATTATGTCCGTGCCAGTTCGGGTTGGAGCATTTTCCGAACACTTTCATGTTTTTCTCGTCGGAGTAATCGGGCCTGAACAGCCTGTGTGCCGCATTGAAGCGCTCTCTTCGGGTGATGTAGATCATTTGCTTTTTTTAAATCAGATGCCAAAAGTAAACATAAAAAACATCAGAGGTTTTCCACCTTCCAACTTTGACCGGATTTTATTTTGAGACAATTCTGTCCGGAATAAATCTGTGTTATGTCGCAAGCCGAAAGCTTTCGGGACTTACCTTCTTTACTTTATGTTTTTGGTTTCTGTAACAAACAGAGATTAATCCCAGAATCCAAAGTGCGTAGGCCAGCCAAAACAGCGGG
>DGOT01000038.1:0-5019 GCA_002389465.1 Bacteroidales bacterium UBA4459
TTGTTTTTACAGATAGTGAATGACATCAGTTAAACTACCCTATTACCGGCTCATTATTCTATGGTTCTGTGATTCTGTTCGGACTGGTCATTGTTTTCGCCGGGTACAAACTGCTGCATCAGCTGTTGCGGATAAAATTCCTTAATAAGATCATAACCTACACCTCACTCACCCATTTTAAATTCTGGAGAAGGTACAAGGTCCCCTAATTAACGTTTGAATAAACAAAAAAAAGCACAGAGAGCATGCTCCCTGCGCTTTTGCATAGAATTTGAAAACAAAAACCCTAGTTCTTCTTTTCCAGCATCACGATTTCGTTGGCAACGATTTCGGTGATGTACCTTTTGTTGCCTTCCTTGTCTTCGTACGAGCGGTTGGTGAGTTTTCCTGAAAGAGCGATCTCTTTGCCTTTAGCCAGATAGTCGGCAGCAATTTTAGCAATACCGCCCCAGGCAACCACGTTGTGCCACTGGGTTTCTTCCACGCGTTTTCCTTCTTTGTCATTGTAAAAATCTGAGGTAGCCATTGAAAAGGTCGTTTTCATTTTTCCGCCGTCAAATTCAAATGATTTTGGGTCTATGCCCAGGCGTCCGATCAGTTGTACTGAATTTCTTAAAGTTGTCATAGTAGTAAAATTTAAAGTTTGTAATTTGATTTGTTACTTATTATTTGATATTAGATCCAATTTAGTCCTGTGATACAAAGACAAAACCCTAGTTTTTCTTCTCCAGCATCACGATTTCGTTGGCAACGATTTCGGTGATGTACCTTTTGTTGCCTTCCTTGTCTTCGTAGTTGCGGTTGGTGAGTTTTCCCGAAAGAGCGATCTCTTTGCCTTTGGCCAGGTAGTCAGCAGCTATTTTAGCTGTTTTTCCCCAGGCCACAATGTTGTGCCACTGGGTTTCTTCAACGCGCTCGCCTTCTTTATTTTTATAGTAATCAGAAGTGGCTAGTGAAAAAGTGGTTTTCATTTTTCCGCCGTCAAATTCAAATGATTTTGGGTCTACACCCAGGCGTCCGATCAGTTGTACTGAATTTCTTAAAGTTGTCATAGTAGTAAAAATTTAGTTTATAAAAAATGTTTATTAAAAATTCAAAATTTTGCGTTCCTGTTATTTTACCTTTTTATATCAAAACTGTGTAAGAACGAAATCTGAGGCAAATGTATGGTGGGTGTTTTGCATGATTCGGTTAATAAGCGTTTACTTCCGTTTAACATTCGTTTGTAAACGATTAAAAACGATTAAATAATTGAGATACAAGGAGTAAAAAATTTATTAAATCGAGAATAATTAGCAGGTCAGGGAATTAAATTTCCACTAAAGTAACCGGTGTCAGCGGATGGAACAGGTACAGCTGACCGTTATCAAGGCTTCGACATTTGTATCGGATGCGTTGCTTTTCTCCTTTTTGGAATTGTTTGCCTGTTTGTGTTTCAAAAACAGTATCATCGGGTAGGTCTTCCACACGCAATTGTTGGGTTTCTCCTGCGTCGTACTGATGCAACACCCGGCTTAAATCCAGATCGGAAACATTTGAAGCTTTGCTGTTGCGGATGCTTTTTTCCAGCACCTGCGCCAGATCCTCCGGAAAAATACCGACATCCAGCACCTCCCTCATTAGGGTTTTATAAGTGTTTTTCCATTCCCTGCCATGAGGTAATACTCTTTTTTTATGTTGCTCGAACACAAGAAGGTGCGCATATTCATGTACAAAAGTGATCAGAAACGCATAAGGGTTCAGGTTGTAGTTGACCGATATCCGGTGGTTTGTGTGATGAATAGGCGGACGGTAATCGCCAAATTTTGTTTTCCTGTTCCTGGCTATTTTCAGGTGGATCTTTTTATTTTTGATCCAGTCAGATACAATATCCACAGCTTTTTCAGGTAGATAGGCAGCAAGTATTTGTTTATCTTTTCCGTGCATGTGTTTAAAAACCGGGTTTAAGAAGCAGATTTTGTGCTGTTTGTATCGGCGGTTTTGTGCCATGACCAACTGGAACAATTACAATCTTTTTTCCGGTAACGTTTCGGTTGGTATTGCTTTTTCTGTGTTGCACACGATACGCTTAAAAAAGTCGTTATTAAAAAAACAGATATGATTTTAAGTAAATTAGTCATGAATAAAACAAACGTGTTTAAATGCTTTTTCAAAGGAACGATTTTTTTAAAACTCTGTTGTCTGAGGTAATAAAATTCTTTTCTTTAATTTAGCCTGATCAATGAAAACTTTTAATGAAATAGGTGCATATGTGTTGCTGATGTTTCAGGCTTTTAAAAGGCCTGACAAGGGAAGAGTATTCCGCAGGCAATTGATGATGGATTTTGAAGCCTTAGGCACCAATTCATTGGGCCTCATTATTATTCTTTCGTTATTTTTTGGAGCTATCATTGCCATTCAAATGGCGTATAACATTGATAACCCTATGATTCCGTTAAAAACCATCGGCTTCAGCACGCGCCAGATGATGATCGTGGAATTCGCCCCTACCATTATGAGTTTGATCCTTGCCGGAAAAGTAGGCTCAAGCATCGCATCCGAGATTGGGAGTATGCGTGTTACCGAACAAATTGACGCCCTGGAGGTAATGGGAATCAATCCGGCAAATTACCTGATACTTCCCAAAATAACCGCTTCGATGATCTATAACCCGATATTGATGGTCTTTTCAATCGTAGTGGGTATTTTTGGCGGCTGGCTGGCCATGATCGTTACCGGCCTGTCATCATCGGTTGCTTTTATCGAAGGTGTACGCTCCTGGTACGACCCGTTTACAGTTACCTATGCTATCATAAAAACGCTGGTGTTTGCTTTTATCATAGCCTCGGTTTCCGGATACAAAGGCTATACGGTAAAAGGAGGCTCGGTAGAAGTAGGCAAAGCCAGTACTCAGGCAGTGGTTTACAGCAGTATTCTGATTATTGTTTTCGACCTGATATTAACGCAAATGCTGCTGACATGATAGAGTTGCTCAATATATCCAAATCATTTGCCGGGCAAAAAGTACTGAACGATATTTCGACGGTCTTTGATAAGGGAAAAACAAACCTGATCATCGGACAAAGCGGATCGGGAAAGACTGTATTGATGAAATGCTGTATCGGACTTTTAGATATTGATGAGGGAATCATCAATTTTGATGAGCTCTGCTTTTCGGACTTGAGTATAAAGAAAAAAAGAACGACACGGAAGAAAATGGGTGTGCTGTTTCAGGGTGGTGCTTTGTTCGACTCGTTTACGGTGGAAGAAAACGTGATGTTCCCGCTGAATATGTTTACCACTATGTCGCTTGAAGAAAAACTGGATCGGGTAAATTACGTGCTGAAAAAAGTAAACCTGGTGAATGCCAATCACAAATATCCTTCTGAAATAAGCGGCGGCATGACCAAGCGTGTGGCCATTGCCCGTGCCATTGCCCTCAACCCGCAGTATTTGTTTTGTGACGAACCCAATTCGGGCCTTGACCCAAAGACAGCCGAAGTGATCGATGCATTGATCTCAGACCTGACCCATGAATTTCAAATGACAACAGTGGTCAATACGCACGATATGAATTCGGTATTGCAGATTGGACAGAAAATAGCTTTTCTCTATCAGGGTGATTTATGGTGGGAAGGTGATAAAGATGAAATACTGAAAACAGACAATAAAGAATTGAACGATTTTGTTTTTTCCACGGAATTAACCCGAAGAATCAAATAACATGACCATTAATCTGTTGGATATTATCATTCTGATTCCGCTGCTGCTGTTTGCCTGGCAGGGATATCGCAAAGGATTTATTATTGAAGTGGCTACGCTGGCGGCCCTGTTGCTGGGCATTTATTTCGCCCTCTATTTTTCCGATTATGCCGCTACACTGCTCACCGAATATTTTACCATAGATGAAAAATATCTGGCCATCCTGTCTTTTATTGTAACCTTTGTGGTGGTAGTTGTTGCCGTTGTTCTTGTGGGTAAAATAGTACAGAAATTCATCAACCTGCTGCTGCTGGGTTTTCTTAATAAGGCAGCAGGCGCTGTCTTCGGCTTACTAAAAGGGGCTCTGCTGGTCAGCATTCTGCTGGCACTGATCCATTACTTCGACGCAAATGAAAACCTGATCAAAAAAGAACAGAAAGAACAATCCGTTTTATATCATCCGGTAGCCTCTGTTGTTCCGTGGCTGTACTCATGGCTGGACCTCGAAAATTTCGACATTAAAATCCCCAAAAAAGAAGATTTAATAAAGAATATTTAAACCGCTGCGCTGAGTTGTAGCTGCACTAGCTGGGGGCGCTTACTAATAATCATCATCATAAAAAACAGGTAGCCGCAATATGGCACAGGCAGTTATTATCTCCTTATGAGCACCGCTTTTTGACGGGCTGTTTCTCCACTCTGGTTTTTAACAGTAAAAATATAGGTACCTGAAGGCAAGATGTTTCCCGACTCATTTCTTCCGTTCCAGCCAAGAACAGCCCTCCCTTTATTTGCGATAAACAGGTTTTTGTAACTGATCAGGTTACCGTAAATATCATGTACGGTAAAGCGATAATTACCAGGGTGAGCAACATCCAGTTTCATATGTACTTCATTTGAGAATGGATTGGGATAAGGTGCATGCAATACAAAAGAACGTTGCGGCTTTTCCGCTTGTTCGGCAACCCCCACACCCGTACCCGAAATCTCAAGTTGAACAGGATCCCCTGTCCATAAAAAATGAACCATCAGCACATGTGTTTCCTGATCAAAATAAGCAGCCCGATCGGTATTGTAATAATCAAAAATATTATCAGTAATTGTTATCTCTTCATTATTTAACAACACCACATCCGGTGCATTGTTCACCCGTTTTATTTCAAAGAGCAGCTCCCTGTCGTAGGGTTCACCCGGAAACCCGTTTCCTTCTTTATCTATATCCACAAGCAATTGATCGGTACTGACCTGACCCGCAAAATGAATCAGCTCATACGCTTCCTGTTGCAATGCGTCAGCCGAACGCCCATCATCCAGATAAACGGTAAAAGACGAATTAGA
>DGOT01000038.1:5036-14878 GCA_002389465.1 Bacteroidales bacterium UBA4459
GTTGAGATTTTTGGTACAGCCAGAGGAATAAAGCTACCGGCTTTTACAAGAATTGGGATCTGATCAAGCGGAGCACTCACATCGATGATTTGTTCGCCGGAATAGGTTTTGTTATCGGTAAAATCAATCCATTTACCTACCGGAATTATCACAGAACGATTGGTTTGTCCTTCTTCCAGAACTGGCGCCACCAATAGGTTTTCTCCCCAGAGATACTGATCGTTGATATTGTGTAAGAAGGTATTTTCGGGCTCGAAATAATCCATGGGCAGGGCAAGCGGCCTCCCGGTGGTTGTGTTCTTCCATGCCAGCGTATAGACGTAGGGAAGCATCTGGTAGCGCAGGTTGATAAACTTTTTTACCATGCTCCGGTAGGGTTCAGAAAAATAAACGGGTTCGGTGATCTCATTCACTCCGTGAGCCCGCATTATTGGAGAAAAAGTTCCGAATTGCATCCAGCGGGTATACAATTCTTCATTCAAGTCGCCCACAAACCCGCCGATATCTGACCCCATATAACCCACACCACTCATACCCATACCCAGCATAATGGGAATTTGCGCCTGCAAGCCTTCCCATGTCTTTTGCACATCACCCGACCAGGGAAATGTGGCGTATCGCTGCATTCCGGCATAGCCCGACCGGATCAGGTTAAAAGCACGTTCGCCGGGATAATCTGTCTGATAATGATCATACAGTGACTGCGCCCATAACAGCGACAAAAGGTTATGCACCTGCCTTGCCGATCCTCCCTGGTGAATCATATCATCAGGATGCAATTCGGGTTCTCCCAGGTCGCTCCACCAACCGGCTACTCCTTCTTCTTTCCTGGCTTTGTAGTAATTCCACATCCAGTTGAGTGTTTCCGGTTTGGTAAAATCCATGAGTGCGGCAGGACCTGCCCAGAAATTGTCAAGTACATAAGTTTCCCCCGAAGATCTGTTCCCGAACCAGTGGTTTTGGCTGACAAAGTGGTAATGTGTTGAGTTGAGTGTGAAATAGGGCTCGGTAATCAAAATGGTTTTGATGCCTGCTGCTTTAAAATCACCGATCATGTCCTCCGGGTCGGGCCACCTGCTGTAATCCCATTCCAGATTACCCATGGTGGAAGGATCACCGAACCAATACAAGTCCAGCACAATGACGTCCATGGGGAATCCACTTGCCCGCATGTCATTAACCATAGTCCGGGCATGAGTTTCATTTTCATAACCGAAACGTGATTGGAAATAACCAAAACTCCACAACGGAGGCAGAGGCTGCCGTCCGGTGAGCAGGGTGTAATTTTTCAGTTGGTCGTCATAACTGTTGCCCGCAATAAAATAGTAAATCATCTGACCCGATTCGCTTGAAAAATCAATGACACCGGGGGTTGTATATCCCAAATCGAAAGTGCCGGCAGCAGGATTGTCAAAAAACAAAGCATAGCCGTTTGAGGAGGTAATCAGGGGGATGGAGATGTTCAGGTTTTGTTCGCCGTAACCGTACCCATAATGTGCTTGTCCGTAATTTTGAAAGCGGTAGCCATGCCGGTTTACCGGAACAGCCCTCGAGCCGGTACCACCCAGTTGCTCCCCTTCACCGCTCTGTATCCTGACTCCTTTTCTTCCTTCCTGGTTATAAAACCCGGTTTCTTCGGACGTGATCAGGTAATCCTGCTTGTAAAAGTCAGTACTCACGGGAAATTTATGAATCACCAGTTTCATGGAATCGGTTTCCAGTTGTATAAAATCAGAGTGATCTTCAACATAAAAAGCCGGATTTTGAGATGGTAAAACAACAGTGTAAGAGGTATCGGCAGGTGCGTCATTCTGGTATAAAAAAGAGAGTTGGATGATAGAAGGTGTATAAGGGAGAACAACCATAGTTCCGTTGGTCGTCTCTATGATGAGGCTGTCATCAGAAATGTTATGGGAGAGATAATCGCCGGCACCGGAAATATTAATCGGATAAAAAATATCACTACCATTCCTACTGCGTCCGACCAGCGACCCATCCTCATCTCGAAAAATAAAAGCAAGATCCAATACCTGCTCCTGGTAGGGGTCAACACCATAAAAATCCATTATGTTGTAACTGATCTGGTACAAGTCTTCACCAACCCTGGTCATCAAAACCCTGTTATCGGGAGTACCCCAATTGCCTACAACATACTTCCAGTCATTTCCGTTCTGGCTTTCGGCGGTTAACAGTCCTGTGTGTGCATACACGTCTCCTGTGTAACCTTCCAGTTCGCCGTTGCCTTGTGTAGCATCATAAATGATAATGACATCGCTGGTTGTTACAGGTTGTGCTGGAATTACCTCCAGGATTTGCCCCGAAACAGTTAAAGTAATACTGATACAAATGAAGAAAATAAAGCCTGTTTTCAACCTTACCGAATTTATTCAAAAGTAACGATTATTTTATGATACAGGAGACCGGAAATGCCGAGCTGATCCCACAGAAAGAAGATCTTACCAAAAACACCTGATATTTCCGGAAAACCAGCAATCTGTATCCTGTCTATTCTTCCAGTATTGCTGCCACGCCCGGTAACGTTTTCCCTTCAATATATTCAAGCATGGCGCCGCCACCCGTAGACACGTAACTCACTTTATCGGCCAGTTTATATTTGTTGATAGCCGCAACCGAGTCGCCACCGCCGATCAGCGAGAATGCACCCTTGGCCGTTGCTTCGGCTATGGCATTGGCTACTTCGCAGGTGCCCGAAGCAAAGTTTCCCATTTCGAAAACACCCATGGGGCCGTTCCATAAAATTGTCGCCGAGTTTTCAATAATATCTTTGAACGCCTGCCCTGACTCGGGGCCAATATCAAGACCCATCCAGCCATCGGGAATTTCGTGTGCATTACAGAATTTACGGTTGGCTTCGTTATCGAATTTATCGGCAATGACCACATCTGTCGGAAGATACAGGTCAACCCCGGTTTCTTCGGCTTTTGCCATGGTTTCTCTGGCTGTATTTATCAGGTCGTCTTCTACCAGCGAATCGCCCACCTGTCCGCCCAGCGCTTTAATAAACGTAAACATCATACCACCGCCGATAATGATATTGTCCACTTTGTCGAGCAGGTTGTTGATGATCTCAATTTTTCCCGAAACTTTGGCACCTCCCAAAACAGCAGTTATCGGGTTTTCGCCTTCTTTAATGACTTTGTCGATGTTCTTCAGTTCGTTTTCCATGATGTACCCGAACATTTTTGCTTTTGGAAAAAACCGGGCGATGACAGCTGTGGAAGCATGGGCCCTGTGGGCGGTTCCGAAGGCATCGTTCACATAAACATCAGCCAGACCAGCCAACTTTTTGGCAAAGGCTTCATCGCCCTTGGTCTCTTCTTTGTAAAAGCGCAGGTTTTCCAAAAGCAATACTTCGCCGGGTTTCAGCGCTGCCGCTTTCTCGTGGGCCTGTTCTCCAATGCAGTTATCGGCGAACTGAACCTCAACGCCTAATTTTTTACTCAGGCTGGGAATAAGATGTTTGAGTGAAAACTTTTCCTCAGGACCGTTTTTCGGCCGGCCGAGGTGCGACATCAGAATGACCGCCCCGCCTTTTTCCCTGACCTTTTGGATGGTGGGAATAGCTGCCCTGATCCGGGTGTCGTCGGTTATTTCGTAATGCTCGTCCAAAGGTACGTTGAAGTCAACGCGGATAAGGACTTTTCTCCCTGTAAAATCGTATGTGTCCAAATTATTCTTCATGATATATTCGGGTAAAATGTTATCTGTATATTTGATACAAAACTATAAAATAGTCGGTTTGAGTTCTCCGTTTGACGAGGTGTTTTGCAAATTAATTTTATTTAACACCTGATATGGGATTGGCCGTTTTCAAAAACCCTATTTTTGTTGCATAAAATAACCCGTATGGATTTATTTGAAGGAAATATTTATTCCAAACTGCCGCAAACCGGAACGTCTATCTTTGCCGTAATGACTGGTCTGGCCAAAAAATATGATGCCGTAAACCTGTCGCAGGGATTTCCCGATTTCCCAATTTCAGAAGAGTTGATAGAAAGGGTTAGCTATTACATGAAAGCAGGATTCAATCAATATGCACCCATGACCGGAGTGCCTGAATTACGCCATGCCATTTCGCAAATGTTCCGCCATAACCACCAGGTGTCTTATGATCCGGACAAAGAAATAAACATCACGGCCGGCGGTACACAGGCACTGTATGCAGCTATTGCAGCCTTCGTCCGTAAAGACGATGAAGTGATTATTTTCGAGCCTGCTTACGACAGCTATGCTCCGGCGGTACAACTGAACGGAGGAATTGTCAAATACGCCCGGTTGGAGTTCCCTGATTTCAGGATCAACTGGGATGAACTGCCCAGGTTAATCAGTAGCCGCACAAAAATGATTATCATCAATTCGCCGCATAACCCTACCGGAAGTGTGTTACACGAAGAAGATCTGAAACAACTGGAGCGGTTACTGGAAGGCAGAGATATTATTGTTCTGAGCGATGAAGTGTACGAACATCTGATATTTGAAAACATACAGCACCAGAGTGTTTGCCGTTTTCCGAAACTGGCACGCCGGAGTTTACTGGTGGGCTCGTTTGGCAAAACTTTTCATGCTACAGGTTGGAAGACAGGCTTTGTACTGGCTCCTGAAAACCTGATGAAAGAATTTCGTAAAGCACATCAGTTTGTCGTTTTCGCGTCCAACACACCAATTCAATATGCCCTGTCCGATTACATCCTCAACCCGGAGAATTACCTGTATCTGGGCGGGTTTTACCAGCAGAAAAGAGATATGTTTGCTCAAAGTGTGGCTGCCTCGCGGTTTAAGGTGTTGTCGTGCTACGGCACCTACTTCCAGCTACTGGACTACAGCGCCATTTCAAATGATAATGAAATGGATTTTGCCGTGCAGCTGGTGAAAGAATACGGAATTGCCGCTGTGCCCGTATCGCCTTTTTATCACAACCGGAGCGATAATAAGGTGCTGCGGTTTTGTTTTGCCAAACAGGAAGAAACCATTCAAAAAGTAGGAGAGATATTATGCAGGATCTGAAAATACTTTGTTTGCAGGCGGATATAATTGCCAACGATCCGGAACAAAACAGAGAACAGCTGGAAATAAAAATACGGAACCACGCCGAACAGCATGACCTGATTATTTTGCCCGAGGCATATACAACAGGCTTCTATGTGGATCCCGAAGGATATTCCGAGCATCTGGACGGAGAAACGATGGCTTGGATGAAACAAACAGCATCGGAAACAGGTGCTGTGCTTATCGGTAGTATTTTTATCGAAAATAAGGGAAGGTATACCAACACGCTGATATGGATGCGCCCCGACGGGAGTTTTGAAACCTATGATAAAAGACATGTTTTTTCGATGGGAGGCGAAGACAAACAGGTAAGTAAAGGAACTTCGCAATTGATCGTTGAACTGAACGGTTGGAAAATAAAACCGATGATTTGCTACGACCTGCGTTTTCCGGTCTGGGCGAAAAACACGATAAAAGAAGGCGAATACACCTACGACCTGGCGCTGTTTGTTGCTAACTGGCCGGAGATCAGACTGTATCCCTGGAAACAACTATTGATTGCCCGTGCTATTGAGAATTTGGCGTATACTGTGGGTGTAAACCGCGTGGGACGCGATGTGAACGGTATGCTGTACGGAGGCCACTCGATGATTGTTGATCCCAAAGGGAAAATAATGGAAGAAGCAGGAGAAGACCGTGAGCGGGCTCTGTCAACGGTACTGGATTATAATGAACTAAAAACGTTCAGGGAAAAATTCAATGCAGGCATGGACTGGGATGAATTTGAGGTAAAGATATAGACGGGCGTTTGAAGTTTGTAGTTGAGAGTTACTGATCATAGTAAAACTAACTAATATGAAACTATTCATTGTGCTTACCGGTTTGTTTTTTACGCTGGTCTCTGCAGCGCCGGGCCAGACAGTTACTTTCGTTTCGCCGGACGGGTTGACTGTAACGGCTGACTTATACATGACCGGTAATAAAAAAGCTCCGTTTATTATCCTGTATCACCAGGCGCGGTACAGCCGGGGCGAATACCTGGAAATTGCACCAAAGCTGAACACCCTGGGCTTTAACTGCCTGGCTGTCGACCAGCGATCAGGTGATAAGGTGAATCATGTGCCAAACGAAACCCACGCACGGGCGGTACAAAAAAGTTTGGGAACAGAATATGTGGATGCATTTCCTGACATGGAGGCGGCCCTGCTTTATACAAAAAATAAATTGGATGCCGATAAAATAATCGTGTGGGGAAGCTCCTATTCCTCGGCGCTGGTTTTTGTTCTCGCATCAAAATACCCCGACACAGCGGACGGCATTCTTTCTTTTTCGCCCGGAAATTATTTTGAACTGGAAGGAAAGTCCGTTTCCGATTATGCCGAAGCAGTAGACTGCCCCGTGTTTATTACTTCTACCCGGTCCGAGGAAGAATCGTGGCGACCCGTTTACGATCACCTTAAAACAAAGAACAAAACATATTACCTGCCGGAGGACGAAGGATTTCATGGTTCCAAAGCTTTATGGGAAAAAAACGAAGGGCAAGAGGGTTACTGGAAGGCTGTGGAGGAGTTTTTGGGGGAGTTTAAATAGCATTCTGATTCATGATCATTTTTAAAAAGAAATTCTTAATTCCGTTAATAGTATTCTTAGTTTTTCTCTTCATATACAGTTTATGGGGTCGCATGCCCGATGTTGACGATGCATGGATTGGTGAATATGCCTACTGGTTTGCCAAAGACGGCCATGTTCATTCCGAATTAATGAGAGGCATCAACCACCAGGAGGAACTTTTGGTAGTTCATCACAAATTGTTTAATCTGAACGGAGTTCTCTTTATTAAAGCATTTGGTTTTTCCTTGTATTCGCTGAAAGCGGTAAGTCTTTTTTATTTCGTCATCTTTTTAGTACTTTTTTATTTTTACACGCGCAAATGGCATAAGATATTTGACAAAAACGATTTTTTATTTGCGCTAATCATTCTGTTTTCCTTTCCGTGGATCTTTAAATATAGCTATCTGTACCGTCCCGAAGTTATGATGATGACCCTGGGTTTTGCCGGGTTTATTCTACTTGAAAATTATATTGAAAGCGAAAAAAAAACGATTTGGAAAGTCCTGTTATCAGGGATGTTTTTCGGCTGGGCTATGGCAGCCCATTTAAACGGGCTGATAATAGCAGCGGTAGGGTTTTTCCTGTTATTATGGAATAGAAAATACATGGCAGTGCTGGCATACGGAGTCGGAGTACTGGCGGCATTTTCAGTCTATTTTTACGATCTGACCGACATGCAGGCTATGGATTTATGGAGAGACCAGTTTTTTAACTCTCCATCGCTCGACAGTCTCAACGCAAATATTGAATGGCTAAAACCGGTCGTTAACCTGCTGAACGAACACATGCGCTATTTCCATAATCCTGAGATTATCGTATTCAGTATTTTTATGTTTAGTGCACTGATCATCGGGTTCCGGTTCCTGTACCGTCATCATACGAACCTGACCCGTTTTGCCGTGTTGGTGGCTCTCATTACAGGAGTATTGGCTGCGCATAAATCAAGGCAGTATTTGCTCTTAAATTTTCCTTACCTGTTAATTTTAATCACTCTGACAATAAAAGGTATAAAAGAAAAGAAAATCGTACATTTTGCCTATGGAAACCTGGTATTGGTAAGAAATCTTATCGTATTTCTATTCCTGCTGTTTGTTACGGTATCGTCCTATTACAATACGATGCTTGCGTTACAAAAGTTTTCTCCGGAACAAAACAGAAAGCTGGCGGAAAAATACGCAGGAGGCAGTGAAAAGGAGATGAACATCATTGCTCCTATGACGTTCATTTTTAATGAGGTGGAATATTTCCGTCAGATCCAGGGCGAAATATGTTATGTGGAGTTGCAAAAAAATGATTCAACGATCTTTGGAAAAGGTTTTCTGGAGAAAGCCTACGCATTCGACAGAGACCTGATTATGGTGACGCCATATTACCAGCAGAAGTTAGGTATTGAATCATATAAAAAAGGGGATGAATTTGAACATTACCAGGTAGTTGACAAGAACGAAGAAATGATTGTTTTAAAAAGAAAAACACCTGCAAAAGCACAGACAGACAGAAATGACCCTTAACTTTGTGTAAAAGTTCTATTTTTACTTTTTTAATTTAGCCATCATGAATATAATTATTGCAGGTGACGGAGAAGCTGGATTTTACCTGGCAGAAGCACTGGTTGATTCAAATCACGACATAACAGTCGTAGATCCACATGATGAATTACTTAAAATGATCGAAGCCCACACCGACCTGATGACCATTGTAGGCGATTCAAATTCGGTGTCTGTGCTCAAGAGGGCGAATGTTAACAAAGCCGACCTGGTGATTTCGGTATTGCACGATGAGGCCATTAATATTCTTACAGCAATTCTTGCCAAAAAATTAGGCGCCAAAAGAGCTATAGCGCGCGTGGCAACATTGGAAAATGTAAGTGTTGAGAACCGGAAAATTTATGAGGAACTGGGTATCGATTACCTGATATCTCCCGAGGATATTGCCGGGCATGAAGTGGTCAAGCTTCTTGACCAGCCCGAAGCAACGGAAATATTCGATTTTTCAGATGGAAAATTATCTGTTTTTCTCTTTAAAATTGAACAACAGGCGCCCGTGATCGGTAAGTCTCTGAAAGTAATCGCCAAAGAATACGGATTCCTTAAATTCAGGGCGGTAGCCATTCACAGGGGTAATGACACATTTCTTCCGCAAGCCGATACCGTATTTGAAGCAGGCGATCTGGTTTACGTGATCACAAAACGTGAAGCCAAGGAACAGCTTTTAAAACTAGCTGGAAAGAAAAAAATAGAAGTTAACAACATTATGATCGTTGGTGGCGGACGTGTGGGAAAAGTAATTGCCCGGCGTGTTGAAAACGACCTGAATGTAAAACTTATAGAAATTGACCGGGAGCGATCCATGCAGTTGACCGACCTGCTGGATAATACACTTATCATTAATGGCGACTCAAGAGACATCACCCTGTTGGAAGATGAGGGGATTGATAAAGTTGACGCTTTCATTGCTGTAACCAACAATTCGGAAACAAATATTTTAACCTGTCTGCATGCCAAAAAATTCGGCATAAAGAAATCGATTGCCCTTGTCGAGAACCTTGATTATATCGAAATATCCCAAAATATTGGTATTGACACGGTGATCAATAAAAAACTGATCGTGGCCAGCCATATTATTAAACATTCGATGGGTGATGAGGTAACTTCGCTTAAATGTTTGAGCGGGATCAATTCTGATATTATCGAGTTGATAGCTATGGAAGGCTCCCCGGTCACTAAAAAACCGTTGCGTGACCTGAAGATGCCTTCCGGCGCACTGATAGGCGGCATTATTCGTAACGAGGAATCATTTATTGCCGTAGGAGATCTTCAGATAGAACCGGGAGATGAGGTAGTGGTATTTTCTTTGCCCGGAGTGAAGCATAAAATTGAAAAAATGTTTCTTAAAAGCAGTCTGGCTTTTTAATGGAAATGCAGAAATTATTTGTTAACCGACTTTAACCAATGTCCTATAAACGATTAATAAATTTCACCATCATCATCAGGATTCTGAGTTATCTTCTGGTGGTTATTTCTCTTTTCATGCTGAGCGGGGTTGTTGTGGCATTATTTTATCATGAGTCCGTATGGCCCTTAGTCTTTTCGGCTCTTGCAACGGGCGTTACCGGGGGTATTGTCCTTTTTATTCTGAGAAAAAATACCAATAAGAATATTGGGAAACGGGAAGGTTACTTAATTGTCACCTTAAGCTGGGTTATCGTATCGGTTTTTGGGACG
>DGOT01000038.1:14945-16067 GCA_002389465.1 Bacteroidales bacterium UBA4459
TGATATTGAAATTCTTCCTAAAAATATTCTTTTCTGGCGGGCTATGACCCACTGGCTCGGAGGCATGGGAATTATCGTGCTTACCGTGGCCATCCTGCCTTTTCTGGGTATTGGCGGTATGCAGTTACTGGTGGCTGAAATGCCTGGAATTACACCCGATAAACTGCATCCGCGAATTACGGCCACCGCCAAGCGGTTATGGGGTATTTATGTGTTGCTGACATTTGCCGAAACATTAATCTTATGGCTTGGTGAAATGAACTTTTTTGATGCCATTTGTCATTCTTTTGCTACTATGGCAACAGGAGGTTTCTCTACGAAAAACGACAGCATTACAGGTTTTTCTCCATTTACACAATACGTCATTGCTGTGTTTATGATATTTGCCGGAACCAACTTTACAATTCATTATCTGGCGCTGCACCGGAAATTCGACAGAGTCTGGGCTAATCAGGAGTTTAAAACATACGCATCTATTATTGTAATCGTTACATTGATTGTCACAATTGGGCTGCTGATCTTCCATCCATTTCCTACTGTAGAATCAGCTTTCAGGGATGCTTTGTTTACCGTAGTTTCCATTCTCACAACAACAGGTTTTGTTACAGCTGATTATTATACCTGGCCGGTCTTTCTGTGGGTGATCATTTTTATGCTGATGTTTGTTGGAGGCAGTGCCGGATCAACTGGTGGCGGCATAAAAGTGGTCAGACATTTACTGCTATTTAAAAATTCATGGATCGAGCTCAAAAGAGCGATTCATCCACAGGCCATTATCCCGGTTAAATTTAATGGAAAGTCTGTATCGCAACAAATTATCTTTAATGTGATGGCATTTTTCCTGCTTTATATGCTGATCTTTGCCGTGGGTATTGTCGTGATGACTTTTATCGGTACCGATTTCGAAACATCTATTGGTGCCGTGGTAGCATCACTGGGCAATATTGGCCCGGGTATCGGTGGCGTGGGGCCAGTAGATAATTACGCTTTCTTCACACCTTTTTCCAAATGGTTTCTATCCTTCTTGATGTTACTCGGAAGGCTGGAACTGTTCACCGTACTCATTGTGATCTCCCCGGCATTCTGGAGAAGCTGATGTTTATTCCTGCTTATATAACGTAC
>DGOT01000252.1:0-3344 GCA_002389465.1 Bacteroidales bacterium UBA4459
GCAAAGCTGGCTAATGATTTCGATGCAACAATCCATTTGCTGAAAGTTTATAATACACCGATAAGCGTAATCAGAAAACGGATTGACAAGTATAGTGAAGATGCCGAAAAATGCCTGATCGAGAATAAAGTAAAATATATTACTGCCGAACGTGAAGCCGATAACGTTGCCGTTTCCATTATTGATTACAGCAATGAGTTTAAGATCGATTTGATTTCCATTATGACAGATCAGGACATGACTACAGCAAATAAATTTTTAGGCCCGTATGCTCAGCAACTGATCAATAATTCGAAGATACCCGTCTTGAGCTTAAGGGCTAAAGAAATTGAATAATTAATATGAAGAGATGAACATAGTCAGAACATTTGTATTCGTTGTAATGGTATTAATAGCTTTTTCGATAAAAGCGCAATATTCTGTTAGCGAAAAAGTTATAGTTAATGGAGATCCCCGCATCAGTGAGATAGTTGACTTGCATATAGCTTATAATGAACAGTTCCAAGTTATGGATGGTTACCGGATACAATTGATGATGAGAGCCGGAAACTCTGCCCTTGATGAAGCAAATGAGATAAAGGGAAGTTTTGAAGAAAAATATCCGTACATAAAATCGTACATCACTTTCCGGGAGCCTTATTACCTTTTACGGGTAGGGGATTTCAGAACAAGGCTTGAAGCAATTGAGTTTTTAGAACACATTAAAAAAAATTATCCTCAAGCCTGGGTTATAAAAGATAAAATTGAGTTTCCTGAATTAATAAATTATAAAAAAACCGACAATTATGAATAAAAAGATTCTTGTTGGCATCGACTTTTCCGAATGCTCTATAAATGCTTTGGAACATGCCATAACAATCGCGCAAAAAGCCTCCTGCGGAATTACTATGATTTGGGTAAATCATCTTGATTATTCAAAAGAAATATTTGCGGTGGAACCAAAAGATTTGAGAAGTGAAGTGGGAAAAAGATTTGATGAACTCATTAAAAAGTACAAAAGCAAACTGGGGAGAGAAGTTCTCGACTATCAAATCAAAAAGGGTAAGGTTTATAAAGAGATATGTACTGCAGCTGAAGAAATGGACGCCTTCTTGATTATTATCGGAACACATGGCTCAACAGGGTTTGAAGAATTCTGGATTGGCAGCAATGCCAACAGGGTGGTTTCTTCATCCAAAAAGCCGATTCTCACTATCAGAGCAGGGAGAAATGTAAAAAAAGACTTGAAAAAGATTGTAATGCCTTTTGACAGCACCAAGATGACACGTCAGAAACTTCCAATGACGGCACTGTTGGCAAAGCTTTTTAATGCGGAAGTTCATTTGCTGGGAATGTACACAACAACACTTGATGATATCAGATACAGAATACAGAATTATATAGAACAGGCCAAGGATTATCTGGAAGAGAACAAAATTTTGTATAAAGTGGAATTCATTGAAACGGACAATATAACCGAAGCTACTATTGACTATGCAAAAAAAATAGATGCGAACCTTATCTCCATAATGACAGAGCAGGAGACTAAAACTTCTAATTTGTGGCTGGGACCGTATGCCAGTCAGATGGTAAATCATTCGCCTATACCTGTGCTTAGCATACATCCCGACAGGATACGATTTTATCTGGGGTAGATAAAAAAAAGGCCGCTTGCGGCCTTTTTATTAATTCTTTATAACTTCATTATTTTTATTCAGAAACTCATATTCGAGCAGGTGGAAGTTCTTCCTGGCTTTTATCCTGATCCACTTTTTGTACATCAAAAACCACTTAAATCTTATTGATTTCATCCCTTTTGTAAGAAAAGCGGCAATGAATGGATGTGTTGCCAGAGTAAGGTGCTTTTCATTCTGATCTTGTATCAGATAGTTTAAGTTATTCTCAATATCGTCCAGAATAATAAAGCTTGATTTTACTTCACCCGATCCGTGGCATACAGGACATTGCTCAAGTACCGGAACGCTCATTTCAGGCCGTACCCGCTGGCGGGTAATCTGAATCAGGCCAAATCGGCTTGGCGGCAAGATGGTGTGTTTTGCACTGTCTCTCACCATTTCTTCCTTGAACTTTGTGTAAAGTGTTTTGCGGTTTTTAGCACTGCTCATATCGATGAAGTCAACCACAATTATCCCGCCCATATCCCGTAACCTTAATTGACGGGCAACTTCGGCAGCAGCTTCGAGGTTAACTTCCAACGCGTTCTCTTCCTGTGAGTTGTCTTTGTTCACGCGGTGCCCGCTGTTCACATCTATTACATGGAGCGCTTCCGTATGTTCAATGATCAGATAAACGCCGCTTTTTATGGTAACTGTTTTACCAAAGGAATTCCGCATCTGTTTCTCCACCCCAAAATATTCGAGAATCGGAGTTTTCCCCCTGTATCTTTTAACGATATCTATTTTATCGGGAGCAATAGTACTAATCAGGGTTTTAGCTTCTTCGTACAGTGCCGGATCGTTGATATGAACGCTGTTAAATGATTCGTTCAGATTATCTCTTAAAATAGTTGAGGTGCGATCCAGTTCGCTGAGCACTTTCCGGGGGGCAACGATATGCGGAAGTTTTTTCGTAATATTTTCCCATTTAGAAACAAGATTACGCAAATCAGCATCTAATTCTGCTACTTTCTTATGCTCAGCAACTGTGCGTATGATGACACCGTAGTTGTTGGGCTTAATACTGGATATAAGCCTTTTTAAACGGCTTCTTTCTTCTTTGCTCTTTATCTTTTGCGATATGGAGATTTTGTTTGAGAAAGGTAAAAGCACGATGAATCTGCCTGCAAATGATATCTCAGTTGAGATACGCGGGCCTTTAGTTGAAATGGGCTCTTTGGCAATTTGTACAAGTATTTGCTGTCCGGATATGAGTACCTGATTTATTTTTCCGGTTTTCTCAATATCTTTTTCCAGCCTGAATTTTTCAAAAGCAATGTGTTGCAATTTACCCTGTAGGCCAAGCTTAACAAAACTGTTATAGGTTCTTACCTGCGGGCCCAAATCCAGATAATGAAGGAAAGCATCGCGCTCGTAACCTACATCAACAAAAGCAGCATTTAATCCGGGCATGATCTTTCGTACCTTGCCCAGGAATATGTCTCCAACTGCAAATCGATTATTATTTTCTTCTTTTTGAAGCTCAACTAATGTTTTGTCCTCAAGCAAAGCAATTCTAACCTCCGATGCATTCGAATCGATGATTAATTCTCTGTTCACAATATTTATTCAATTTAGAAACTACACCTAAAACCAACAGGTATTAACAGGTATTAAGTGGTAAATAAAAAAGGACAACAAAAATAAATGTCGAGGTGAGCCGGGAAACTAAATCACATGAGAACACAA
>DGOT01000252.1:3386-8818 GCA_002389465.1 Bacteroidales bacterium UBA4459
TTATGGGTAGCCATCTTATGTCTTTTCCTTTTTTTACCGTTTGGCATTGTTGATGAGTTTAGGTTTTAAATTATTTTACGTGGCCTTTAACTTCGTTTACAAAGGTTTTAGCAGGCTTGAAAGCAGGAATATTGTGCGCCGGAATAATAATAGTTGTATTTTTTGAAATATTTCTTCCGGTTTTTTCAGCTCTTTTCTTGATGATAAAACTTCCAAATCCTCTTAAATAAACGTTTTCTCCGCTAGTCATGGTGCCTTTAACAGTTTCCATGAAAGATTCAACTACTGCTTGAACAGCTACTTTTTCAATTCCGGTTTTGTTAGCAATTTCCGTTACAATTTCCGCTTTTGTCATGTCTTTATTTATTAAATGATTAAAAATTAGTTTTTTATTTCGGCTGGCAAAAATAAAACTTTTTCACTAACATTGCACTATTAATTGATTTTTTTTAAATCTAAAACCTTCTTTTTAAGTATTTTCAGAATAAGTTAATGGATTTTGCATTTCGTGTAGCAGGATGGTATGAGCAAAATAAGAGGGAATTACCCTGGCGAAACACAAATGACCCGTATTTCATCTGGCTTTCTGAAATAATTCTGCAACAAACCCGCGTCGATCAAGGAGTAAGCTATTATGTAGAGTTCACGGAGAAATATCCGGATATCTATGCACTTGCTAATGCTCCGCACAACGAAGTATTCAAACTATGGCAGGGGCTGGGTTATTACAACAGGGCTGACAATATGCTGTTGACGGCAAAACAAATCGTAGGAAAGTACAAGGGAAAGTTTCCGCAAAAACGTGATCTTCTGTTACAGTTACCCGGAATTGGCCCATATACTTCGGCGGCAATTGCCTCCATCGCTTTCGGAGTTCCCGCTCCTGTTGTTGATGGAAACGTATTTCGGGTGCTGGCACGTTTGTTCGGAATAGATGTACCGGTAAACTCTTCAAAAGGTAACCGCTTGGTTTATGCTCTTGCCGAAGATCTTCTTGATAAAACCGATCCGGGGACTTACAATCAGGCGGTTATGGAGTTTGGCGCATTAAAATGTATCCCTGTAAATCCGGATTGTGCCACCTGCCCTTTTAACAAAGAATGTTATGCCCGGCTGAACGGAACAGTGGATAAACTGCCAGTTAAAAAGCCAAAGACAACCTTGCGCAACAGATATTTTTATTATTTCCATATCAAATTGCCAAATGACGGCGGATATGATATGTATCTGAACAAAAGAACAAGCGGGGATATATGGAAAAACCTGTATGATTTTGTTCTTACCGAGTTACCCCGGAAAGCAGAAGTGAACGATAAATTTATTATGAATAATCTGAAGAAAAAATTCGACCTGAAAAATGTTGTTATTGACGGAATTTCAAAAGAGTACAGACAACGGCTTTCCCATCAGTTAATTTATGCCGTGTTCATAAAAATTATTGTGCACAAAAAGATAAGTTTTGCGCATGAAAATTCATTAATTTTGGTGCCGGAAAAGCACCTGATCAATTACCCCGTTCCCAGATTGATAGAACGGTATATAACACATGAAAAAATAATTTAATAAATAGAAAAATGGCTGGACTGAACAAAGTAATTTTAATAGGAAGAATTGGAAAAGACCCGGACACATACAGTTTTGATGACGGCACAAAAAAAATAAGTTTTTCATTAGCGACTACCGAAAGTTATAAAGACAGGAACTCGGGAGACTGGATTGAGCAAACCGAGTGGCATAATATAGTGGGATACCGGTTTCTGGCAGATAAGAATTTCGCAAAAGGCGACCTGGTCTATGTAGAAGGGAAGATTAAAACAAGGAAGTATAGCGACAGGGATGGTAATGAAAGGTACATCACGGAGATTATAGCAGAGAAAATAAATATACTGACGAGAAGTCAAAGCAGCTATGAAGCTACGGGACAGCAGACGGCAGTTGCAAAAGACGAAGTTCCGCCCGCCCCCACCGAACCGCTGGATAGTGGCAAGACAGGTGCCGGTGCTCCTGATGATGATCTCCCCTTCTAAAAATTAAGATATTGAAAATCATTTTAATAAATTCTTATTAATTTTGCAGTGCTTTAATTACTAATGGCAATATTTTGGAAGAAGCAGACTTAGATCCCCATCTTGATTTCTTATCGATACTGACAAACCAGTTTTTTAACAGCTTTTCAATGGAGGCAGTTATCGGCCTCATAACACTGATAGTGCTTATTGTATTGTCGGGTTTGGTGTCGGGTTCCGAAACAGCCTTTTTTTCGCTGTCGCCTGCCGATCTTGATCACCTAAATAACAGTAAACGGGCTAAAGAGAAACTTATTCTGAAATTAAGAAGCAAACCGAAAAATTTGCTGGCAACTATTTTAATTGCCAATAATTTTATTAATGTGACCATTGTCATCCTCTCGGCCTACATCCTGGCGATTACCTTAAACCTTGAATCGAATCCGGTACTTGGGTTTTTTATGGAGGTAATTCTGATCACCTCCATTATTTTACTTTTTGGCGAAATCATTCCTAAAATTTATGCAAATAAAGAACCCTTGCTGGTAGCCAATATAATGGTAAAACCCATAAATTTTCTGATTGTTTTTTTCAAGCCTTTAAGCAGTATATTGGTTCAATCGACAACCCTGATTGATAAAAAAATAGGGAAAAAAGGACAGAATATCTCCTATAACGAACTGTCCGAAGCAATTGAAATGACAGTTAATGAAAGTGTACCCGCGCAGGAAAAAATGATCCTCAAAGGCTTTGCTGCTTTTGGTGATAAGGAGGTGCGGGACATCATGCAGCCAAGAGTGAATGTTACGGCAATCGACAAAAAACTTTCTTTACAGGAAGTCATGCATGTGGTGATCGAATCGGGCTTTTCCAGAATCCCCGTTTATGAAGAATCATTTGATCATGTGTTGGGTGTATTGTATATCAAAGATCTTTTACCATATTCAAAAACCGAAAAGCATTTTGACTGGCTACCCATGGTTCGTCTTGCTCTTTTTGTCCCTGAAAACAAAAAGATTAAAGACCTTTTGCAGGAGTTCAGGGAAAAGAAGATACACCTGGCAATAGTTGTTGACGAATATGGCGGCACCTCCGGAATTATTACTCTTGAAGACATTATTGAGGAGATCGTCGGGGAAATAGGGGATGAATTCGATAAAGAGCTAGCGCAATTCAAATACAAACGTTTACCGGATAATTCGTACTTGTTTGAAGCCAAAACACCTATCAACGATCTTTGCAAGATTATGAAGGTTGACGATGATTTTTTTGATGAAGTAAGAGGTGAATCCGACTCTGTGGGCGGATTGATACTGGAAATGGAAGAAGGCATGCCCCCGAAAGGGACAAAAGTCAGATTTAAACAGTTTGAATTTGAAGTAGTCAATGTAGATAAAAGAAAGATTAACGAAGTGAAGGTGGCAATAAACGCCAAATCCGGAGAATAAATTGTATAAAAAAAGGTTAGTATAATCAGAGTTTGTCTGATGATAAAAAAAGGGTTTATTATATTTCTGATTCTACTGGCAGGAATTATCTATTCGTGTGAGTCGCACTATACCCCGAAACCAAGAGGCTATTTCAGGATCGATATGCCGAAAAAGAACTATATGCGCTTCGACACAAGCTATCCATATTCATTTGAGTACCCTGCATACGCATATATTGAACCAAGCAAACATGCACGCAAAGGCGAGAATTACTGGATCGATATCCAATTTCGGAAATTTGATGCCACTGTCCACATCAGCTATAAAAAGGTGGAAAACAATTTGATGACTTACCTGGAAGATGCCCATACCCTGGCAGTGAAACACATTCCTAAAGCCGATGCGATATACGACAGCATTGTGCTTGACAGGAGCAGGCAAATGTTTGGCCTTATTTATCAGATCGAGGGCAGCGAAGTCGCCTCGCCTTATCAATTTCTACTGACCGATAGTACTACAAATTTTGTCAGAGGAGCTTTGTATTTTAACGTGCTGCCAAACAACGATTCGCTGGAACCGGTCATCCGTTTTATTGAACAAGATATCGATCATTTGATTAACACTTTTCAATGGAAATAAATCCGGACAAGACGGATTGTGATCATAGCATTATCCGCAAAAAAAGTGGTTGTACAAGTTAATATGAATCATCTGCCGAAGGGAATTTATTCATATCGTGTCATCAACGGAAACCGGATATCAAAGCCTTTGAAACTGATTAAATTATAACGATCGTCAATAGTTAAATCTAAAAAACCCGGAGCAGAAATGCCCGGGTTTTTTTGGGTAATGGATGCAGATTCCAACATAATTCATTACTTTTGGCTGTTCTTTTTAAAAAGGAATCATGTAGAAAATATTCAGGTTATTAATAAATGGAGGGCGAATTATGATAGAAACCATTAAAATCGGACGACTCAGGTGGCTAAATATCAAAAGTCCTTCGGATGAAGATTTTAACATACTTGAAAATCAGTATCACTTCCACCACCTCGACCTTGAAGACTGCCAGCAGATCAACCAGCGGTCGAAAATCGACATTTACGATGATTATTATTTCCTGATTCTGCTGTTTCCTGTTTTTGACCGCCAGAACAGATTTATTAAAACCCGTGAAGTAAAAATTTTTTGGGGTGAAGACTACCTGATAACGGTTGGGAAATCGCACTTTTCGGTAGATCAGCTGTTTGATGAAGCGATGAGACAGGAAGAACAGGGAGAAGATTTTGAAGTGGGTACGTCAGACGCCCTGCTGTATGTGATCCTTGAAAAAATAATGACCGAAACAGTGTATTTGTTGCGTAAGGTTGGTCTTGAATTGGAGTTGATCAATCGGGAGTTGTTCGGAAAAAGTCCGCAACGGATTATTGAACGACTATCCATCACACGGAAAAACATCATTTTGCTGAACACTATGTTAAAACCGCAAATCAGGGTATTTAATAAATTTGAGTCGGGTGTTGTGCAGGGGTTTGCCGATAATATGGAAGATTACTGGGGTAACATCCTCGACTATACAAACCGGATGTGGGACAACACGGAAGATTATGGCGAACTGATTGAAGGCTTGTCAACTACCTTTGATTCGTTGCAGACACATAAAACCAATGAGATCATGAAAACCCTTACACTGATCTCATCCATCGTACTGCCCTTAACATTTCTGACCGGAATCTACGGAATGAATGTACTCTTACCCTTACAGAAAAACAACAGCGCGTTCTGGGTTATTATGACTATAATGATCGTTGTAGTTGGGGGCATGCTGGTGTTTTTCAGGCGGAAAAAGTGGATGTAGCCCTGTTTTTTCAAAACAGGTTCCCAAAATATAATCTCATAAATTCCGGCCCGGGTCAAACTGCCGGCTGTTAATTTACCCCAGGAATATATTTTCTGCGAAACTCTGCGCTTCTTTGCGGCATTTAGCGTAATAGCC
>DGOT01000228.1 GCA_002389465.1 Bacteroidales bacterium UBA4459
GGGTTCGAATCCCTCCAGCTCCACTTTTTTAGATAGTTAAATAAAGCAAACCACCGAAACCCCAGTGTTTACGGTGGTTTTTGTTTTTAGGGATATGAATAATAAGTCAAAAAAAGGCAATATCCCGGTGTCCTATTCGGTGGACTAACGAAAATTATTTAAGTCCACCGAATAGTCCACCGATATAGAATATTATACACTGAAATGCAGTACTTTACATTTCTTGTTTTTGCGCTAATTAGTTTAATTTGTAACATTAAAAAACAGCGTTATGACAAGAGTAACATTCAAGGTTTTGTTCTACATTAAAAGGACAAAGATTTTAAAAGATGGTACCGCACCTGTTTATGCCAGGATTACGGTTAACAGACAAAGGGTTGAATTTGGCGCCCAGCTAAGTATTGAAGCGGATCAATGGGATCATAATAAGGGCTGTGCCCGAGGTTCTTCAAAAAAAGCGAAAGAGCTTAATTCCAATTTAGATTTGATCAAAGCACAACTGCAACAGCACAAAATGGGGTTGTCAGAGCAGGGGAAAATGATAACAGCAGAGAGCTTAAAGAACTCCTATCTGGGAATCGAGGATGAAAGTAAAACAATTCTGGAAGTATTCAGAGAGCATAATGAGCAATGCAAAGGTTTGGTCAATATTGATTTTGCCCCGGGTACATATAAGCGTTACGAAACCTGTTACCGGCATGTGGAGCGATTCATTCAGAATAAGTACAAAAAACATGATATGCAACTGTATGCAGTTACCGCAAAGTTTGTCAAGGATTTTGAGTTCTATTTGAAAGTGCAACGGAAATGCAATCACAATTCAACGGTAAAATATCTCAAAAATTTTAAGAAGATCACCAGGGTAGCCCTGGCAAATGGATGGCTTAAAACGGACCCCTTTTCAAATATCAAATTTCGTCTGGAGGAGGTAGATATGGATTTTCTAAATGAAGATGAGTTAAATACTATGATGCAGAAGAAGTTTGATGTAGAGAGACTTCAGCAGGTGAAGGACGTGTATTTATTCTGTTGTTTTACCGGTTTGGCTTTTACAGATGTAAAAAGCCTGGTTTATTCTGATATTATTGAAAAGGATGGCCGACTATGGATAAAGAAAAAGAGGCAGAAAACAAAAAACTGGTGTAATATACCATTGCTGGCTCCGGCGGTTCAATTAATGGATAAGTACAAGAAGCATCCTGTATGCCAAATAAATAAAACCGTCTTTCCGGTTTTAAGCAATCAGAAAATGAATGCCTATCTCAAGGAAATTGCAGACCTGTGTGGTATAAATAAAAACCTCAGCACTCATACAGCCCGGCATACTTTTGCCACGACCGTAACACTTGCAAATCAAATATCCATAGAGGTAGTTTCAAAAATGTTAGGACATTCAAGCATTAACATGACTAAGAAATATGCCCGGGTTGTGGATGATTTGATCAGCAAGGATATGCAGAAGTTGTACAGCAAATATAAAGATGTGGTCTGATAAATCACGGAGGGGCTGTCAGGCAGTCAGCCTCTCTTAACCATCTTCAATATCTTTCTGAATATCAAACTACATTTATCGTTAGCCAAAAAATCGCTTGAACCGCTTAACGACCAAACATTATGCGATGGACGGGAAGGCAAGGACAGCGGAAACAGGGAAGCCAAAAGCGTAAGCCCTGACGCTGTTTATATATTCTTGCCTGGATGGACAGAGCTAATATATTTGTTAAGCGAGGGCAAACGATTGTAATATGAGCCTCCTGCTGTAGATATTACAAGAAGTTTGATGTAGGAGAATAATTATCCTAACAAGAAAAGCAATTCAGAACAGGCAAAAAGTCATTTTTAAGTGGAGATAAAGAACTTAACACGATAGGAGATGTAATATAAAAACACACTATAATATGATTCTGGCAATAATTCCTTTATAATATACGACGAAAGAGGGCAAAATCACACTATAATATGATTTTGCTTGTATAAGTAAGAAAAGTATATTATTTTTACCAAAAATCACACTATAATGTCATTTAACACAATAGGAAACACCGTTAAAAACCGGAGAAAGGAATTAGGGATAACACAACCCCACTTAGCAGAACTTGCAAAAGTAAGCACCAATACTCTCTATAAAATAGAACGAGGACAGGGAAATCCGACATTGAAGGTGTTAAATAAACTAGCTGAAGTATTGGGAATGGAATTGAAACTTGAAGTAAAGAAGAAACACTAAAATAATGAGAGAATTGGAAATTTACCGTAATGGGATTTTGGCAGGAACCCTGACTGAGGAGAATCGGAAGAGTTATGTATTCCGGTACGACGATGTATACTATAATGACACAAACAAAGCAGCTATCAGTTTAACGCTGCCAAAAACACAGCAGAGATATAATAGTGAATATTTATTTCCATTTTTTTTCAATTTGCTAAGTGAAGGGGTGAACAGGAAATTGCAGAGCAAGCAATTAAGAATAGATGAAGAAGACAATTTCGGATTGCTAATGGAAACTGCACAGTATGATACAATAGGAGTGATAACAGTAAAACAAGTAAAAGAATAATGAACTTAGACGAATTGAAATATTGCCCTGGAACTTTGGCTGAAGGTTTTAATACCTATAGTCCGAGTTGCCTGCGAAAGCTGTTTAATGGAAAGAAAGTAAATCATGTGTTGCCATACGATGCTCCACAACAAAATGAAGAAGTGGCAGAACAGTTTTTAGAAAACCGGAAAAGGATATCGATTTCCGGAGTACAGGAAAAGCTGAGTTTGCTATTAGATCAAAGTCAATTACGACTGACCAAAGAAAAGGAACAGGGGACTTATATTTTGAAGCCTGTACCCAGGGATTTAAAAAAAGTTGACCAGGTACCGGCAAATGAACACCTTACTATGCAAATAGCAAGGCAGGTGTATGGTATAAACACTGCCGAGAACGCCATAATATTTTTCAAGAATGGAACAACTGCATATATCACAAAACGATTTGATGTTGAAGAAGGAGGAAAACTAGGAATAGAAGATTTTGCTTCACTGGCAGGAAAAACAAAAGACAATGCGGGTGATAATTTCAAATATGAATATAGCTATGAAGAGATAGGAATGCTGATACAAGAGTATGTACCAGCGTGGAGGGTAGAAATTGAGAAATATTTTTCATTAGTAGTTTTCAATTTTCTATTTTCGAATGGAGATGCCCACTTAAAAAACTTTTCGTTACTGGAATCTACAAAAGGCGATTATTTACTAAGCCCGGCATATGATTTAATAAATACCAGATTACATGTAGATGACAGCGATTTTGCATTGGATAAAGGATTATTTGCAGATAATTACAGAAGTGAAAAATGCAAAAAAAGCGGACATGTTTCTGTGCCAGATTTCATGGAATTTGCAAAAAGAATAGGTGTAAGTAAAAACAGGGCCGAAAAGCTGTTACTAGCATTCTCAGAAAAACAAGAAATGGTAGAAACATTAGTAAATCGTTCGTTTTTGAGCGATGCAAATAAGAGAGGCTATCTATTGATGTATCGAACAAAGCGAAATTATTTAACTGTTTAACAACCGTTAAGAAGCTAAGAAACCATTAACGGCTTCCCTTAATGCCGGATGGTATTCTTCGGGGATGTATTTGGTGGC
>DGOT01000030.1 GCA_002389465.1 Bacteroidales bacterium UBA4459
GATTCGGTAACTACATTGATAAAGGCCGATGAGTTGAAAACCGGTGAGATGGAAAAACCTGTCAAGATTTCTTCCTTTTCAATGAACCATGACGAAACCAAATTTCTCATTCCTACCGAAACTGAATCTATCTACCGTCATTCATCTAAATCGATCTTTTATATCTGGGACTCTAAAGCGAAGGCTCTTGAACTACTGTCCTCAGGAAAACAACGGCTGGCCCAATTCTCTCCTGACGGAAAGTATGTTGCTTTTGTAAGAGATAACAATCTTTTTATCAAAGATATGACCACAAAAGAGGAAATCGCCGTTACAAACGATGGCGCATTCAACCATATCATAAACGGCACCTGCGACTGGGTGTATGAAGAAGAATTCGGTTTTACCAAAGGTTTTTATTGGTCGTCCGACAGTAAAAAAATTGCCTTCTACAAGTTCGATGAAGGCCGGGTGAAAGAATACACACTGACTTTTTATGGTGATCTCTACCCGGACTTATATACTTATAAATATCCAAAAGCCGGTGAAGATAACTCCCTTGTTACTATACATGTGTATCAACTTGAGACCAATAAAACAGTCAAAATGGACGTTGGGGAAGAAACCGATCAATATTTACCACGCATCAAATGGACAAACGATCCTAACATACTGGCTATCGAAAGACTGAACAGGTTGCAAAATCATCTGGATATATTACTAGCTGATGCTCATACAGGGCATAGTCGCGTGATGTACAAAGAAGATAACGAATACTATATTGATATAACCGACAACCTTACGTTTGTGAATGAAAATGATAAATTCCTGATAACATCCGAAAAAGACAGGTACAATCACATCTACCTGTACTCCATTGAAGGCGAGTTAGTGAAACAGTTGACTTCAGGTGCATGGGATGTTACAGAAGTTTACGGTTACGACCAAAAGAAAAAAAGAGTTTATTACCAGTCAGCAGAAGAAACGCCTCTGAACAGAGATCTTTATTACGTCAACCTGAAAGGAGAACGGACAAAAATATCCGAGAGGGTAGGAACTAATAGTGCCGATTTTAGTAGCAATTTTCACTATTACATAAACACTTTTACCAATGTGCAAACACCTCCCTTTATCACTGTTAATACTGCCAATGGGGAAGAGGTAAGAACGCTCGAGGACAATCAAAAACTCCTTGAGGTTATGAAAGAGTATGATCTCGGTGAGTTTTCATTCTTTACATTCTCCTCCCCTGAATTCACCTTGCCAAACGGAGAACAAGTTGAACTGAATGCCTGGAAGATCCTCCCTCCGGATTTTGACTCTGGTAAGAAATATCCTGTTTTACTCACTATTTACGGGGGTCCCGGGTCGCAGGAAGTAACCAATTCGTGGGGTTACTTCAATTATTTCTGGTATCAGATGCTGGCTCAAAAAGGCTTCATTGTCGTTTCGGTTGACAACAGGGGAACTGGTGCCAGAGGCGAAATATTTAAGAAAATGACCTATTTGCAATTAGGAAAATATGAAACTCTGGATTACATAGAAACGGCCAAATATTTAGGCTCATTGGATTATGTAAACAAGGATAAGATCGGCATCTTCGGCTGGAGCTATGGTGGCTTTATGGCAAGTAATGCCATAACACAGGGTGCCGATTATTTCAGTACGGCTGTGGCTGTAGCACCGGTTACCAATTGGCGGTACTACGATAATATATATACCGAAAGGTTCATGCGAACACCCCAGGAGAATGCATCTGGATATGATGATAACTCGCCCATCAATCACGTGGACAAGCTCAAAGGCAATTATTTCCTGATACATGGAAGCACCGATGATAATGTGCACTTTCAAAACAGTATGGACATGATCACAGCCCTGGTACAAGCGGACAAACAATTCAAATTTATGGTCTATCCCAACAAAAATCACGGCATATACGGAGGAAATACACGTTATTATTTATTTAACAGCATCAGTGAGTTTCTGTATAAACATATGCTTGATGAGGAATAAACATGAATGAAAAGCAGGTTGGGTATTTGTATTTTAAAATTTTTATTACTTTTGCAACCCCTTAAATTAAATTATTTATTAATCTTTAAAGAAAAGGACAGGTATTAGATATGATCATCATTCCAGTAAAAGAAGGTGAAAACATTGACCGGGCTTTAAAGAAGTTTAAACGTAAATTTGAAAAAACGGGCGCGATGCGCGAACTGCGCAGACGTCAAAGGTTTACAAAACCTTCTGTTGTCAACAGAGAACAGCGTCTTAAAGCTATCTACGTTCAAAAACTTCGTCAGGCCGAAGAAAGTTAATGACATCTTCCCTAAATTAAGGGAGATTTTAGCATAAGAAACTTTGATCGAATCATAATTTTTATTATATTTGGTCGAAGTTTCTTCTATTTGCATTAATGAGCATTCGACACTTTCTTCAATATATTTCTTTCGAAAAACGATATTCGAAGCATACAGTAAAAGCATATGAGAGCGATTTGTTATCATTTGCCGATTATCTGGCTGAGGAATTTGAAATAAACAATACACAAACAGCAAGCCCGCCAATGATCCGATCATGGATCGTACATCTAAAAGAAAATGGACATAGCATACTGTCTGTGAACAGAAAAATAAGCACACTTAAATCTTATTACAGATTTCTTCTGAAAGAAGAACAAGTTACTATTAACCCCATGCAGAAGATTCCACTTTTAAAGAAGGCGGAAAAGCTTCCCGAATATATTGAAGAGAAGCAACTATTCGATTATCTTCATGCAGAGATAGACAAAAACGATTTTGAGCAGGTACGTAACCGGATGATCATTGATTTGCTGTATGCAACAGGTCTACGGGAAGCAGAACTCATTTCGCTCAAACACAATTCTGTTGATTTTGCTAATAAAATGTTAAAAGTACTGGGCAAGCGAAATAAAGAACGTATCATTCCGTTATCAACTAAAATGGTTGAAGATATACGTGTATATATCATGTTGAAAGAAAAAACATTTGATCATAAAAATGATACCGAATGGCTCATCGTTACCAATAAAGGTAAAAAAGCATACCCAAAATTAATCTACCGTACTGTTCGTAACGAACTATCCGGCTACACAAGCAGTAAAAAAAGCCCGCATGTTTTAAGACATACGTTTGCCACCCATATGTTAAATAGCGGGGCAGATCTGAACAGCATAAAGGAACTGCTAGGACATAGTAACCTATCAGCTACCCAGATATACACACACACGACAATTGAGCAATTAAAGAAAATATATAACAAAGCCCACCCAAGGGCAAGTACTAATTAAAAGAAGGAGGTAAGCATGGAAGTTAACATTAATTCGGTTCATTTTAAAACCGACAAAAAGCTTGAAGGTTTCATTGAAAGAAAAGTGAGCAAGCTTTCAGGAATGTACGAAGGAGTTATTGGCTCTGAGGTAACTCTTAAGGTTGAAAATTCAGAATCAAGGGATAATAAAGTTGCCGAGATTCGTCTTTTAATAAAGGGGTACGACCTATACGCTAAAAAACAAAGTAAAACATTTGAAGAAGCCACAGATACAGCGATAAACGCATTAAGAAAGCAATTAGAAAAATACAAAGACAAAAAGCGTAAATAATTTAGAGTTTTTTGGCATTTTTTTTGGTTATATAAACTAAAGTATATATTTTTGCAGACCTTTTTGAGGAGAGGTCTGCTTTTTTTATGCAGACAAGCGTTCTGGAAGCATTGTTACTCAAATATTTACCTGTTAAATGCAGATAAAGAATGCGGTTGTTCGCCAACATAGCTCAGCTGGTAGAGCAGCTGATTTGTAAT
>DGOT01000100.1:0-1137 GCA_002389465.1 Bacteroidales bacterium UBA4459
CGAGGTTTGGGTGAGTTAAAAAAGCGGGTTGACAGTAGTGAAATGAAAGTAGCCTTTGCCCTTTATCCCGTCAGCATGAAGCAACTGATCGAAATTGCAGATCATAATATGATCATGCCACCGAAAACTACCTGGTTCGAACCTAAATTAAGGTCCGGTTTGGTGGTGCACGAGTTAAGCTGTTCTTAATAAGCATAAATTGGATAATGATGGAAACGAAAGAGAAAGTTTTGGGTACGTTAAAAAAATCCGACAATCCGTTAAAAAGCGGAGAGATTGCCGAGATAAGCGGAGTTGACAAAAAAGAAGTCGATAAAGCCATTAAGGTTTTGAAGACAGAAGGACTGATCGAATCGCCTAAAAGGTGCTTTTATTCAGCGAAATAGTCACAGTTCATCAAAGACCGGATAAAAAGGAGTCAAGATATTGATATTTTATCATGACTGTGGAGAATTCTCTCTTTTTGCAAAGAGAAATCCAACACAATACCGTTATTCTGGAAAACTTAAGTATTATTTGGTGCGTTTTACCTGCATTTCATGTAGTTCTTACCAAAGCAAATTAATTTATCAACACATTAAATAATTGATGTTTTTTAACACTTCCGAAAAGTGCCATTAGCATCTACTAGTTGAAGAAAAGAAACTTTATTCTTTACATCACAAGTATTTAAATACACCCCTAAAAAATAATTATGAAAATACTCCTTATTTCGCCAACCATTGATGCCAGTAAAAGAACAAATAAAGGGCTTATGATGCCTCAGCTTGCCCTTTATATTTTACAAGGATTAACACCTCCCGAACATGAAGTTAGAGTATTGGAGGAAGAAATAGAGGACATTGATTTTGAACAGGATTGGGATCTCATAGGAATAAGCTGCATGACAGCTAATGCGCCGAGAGCTTATGAACTTTGTGAGGAATATAAAAAAAGAGACAAAACTGTTGTTCTTGGAGGGGTACACCCAACCATACTTCCTGATGAGGCTTTGCAACACGCCAATTGCGTAGTAGTTGGCGAAGCAGAAGGAGTTTGGAAAACACTACTCACCGATTTCCAGAATGATAATCTGCAAAGAAAATATTACAATCCTACACCTGATTTAGGAAAATATGTTCCAAAAGATTTCAGTAA
>DGOT01000100.1:1159-2103 GCA_002389465.1 Bacteroidales bacterium UBA4459
AATTGTGATTTCTGCTGTGTTAGCAACCTTTTTGGAAAAAAAATGAGACATATCCCCGTAGAAAATGTAGTAAGGGATATTAAGGAATCCGGTGTAAAAAACTTTATGTTTCTGGATGATAATATTATTGGCCATCCGCAATATGCGAAAGAATTATTCAGGGCAATTAAACCTTTGAAGATTAATTGGGTGGGACAGGCTTCGGTATCGTTACTCGTAAAAGATGATGACCTTATGCAACTTGCAGCCGATAGCGGGTGCAAAGCACTCTTCTTCGGAATTGAAAGTGTATCGGAGAAACAGCTGAAATCAATGCATAAGGCAATTAAGGAAATTGATCATTTGGAAAGCGCCTTGAAAAAGATTAAAAAAATGGGTATTCTTATCCATGCTTCGATGGTGTTTGGTTTTGATAGCGACACAAAAGAAATATTCGATGAAACGGTTCGGTTTTTAATAAAAAATAAAGTAAGTACGGTTTCATTCAATGTATTAACCCCTTATCCCGGCACTAAAACTTACGAAGACCTTAAAAAGGAGAACCGTTTGATAACTACTGACTGGAGGTATTACGATCACAATACTGTTGTATTCAAACCTACAAACATGACGCCATACGAACTTCAAATGGGCAAAGTCAATGCAAGGAAAAAGTTCTATAGGATATCGTCAGTTTTGAGACGATTGTCAGGAAATATGTATAACCCTTTAATTTATTTTGCCACTAATTACGGACATATGAAACAAGTAAAAGTTGAAGGAAAAAGAATAGCAAAACTAAAGTCCGAACTGTTCGAGAATCGTCTGAATGGAAAAGCCGTCAAACCATTTAAAGAAATTGCTGAGATCAACAGATTGGGTATGGATGTTGTTGACGCCAATAAATAACAATCGATATAACCTGAACCTGAGCACCTTAACGACTCGCGCAAAATGCGTTATTA
>DGOT01000100.1:2166-6260 GCA_002389465.1 Bacteroidales bacterium UBA4459
TTTTATTACTTTTCAGGCAACCTTTCAGGGTACTGGCGTTATATTGTTGAATTAAATTGAGATCACCATCGAAAAGACTTTAATTGACCGGTTGAAGAATCGCGATAGCGAAGCATTGGAGGAGTTATATCAACTCTATGCTCCGGTATTGCTGTCTGTTTCGATAAGGTACACGGCTAACAAGCAGGATGCCGAGGATATAGTACATGATGCTTTCATCAAGATACTGAAGAACATCGAAAAGTTCAACCTCAGGTTTGAAGGTGCTTTTGAAGCATGGATGAAACGGATTACGGTCAACACATCCATTAACTTTTTAAGAACAAAAAGCAAACTGACGGAAATAAACGGTAGGATCTACGATGAGAATACCATCCCGGATACTGAGATAAACCCTGATGATCTTCCCGAAAAGCTGGAACCGCTAAAAATTATCGAAATGATCAGCGAACTTCCTCCCGGTTACAGGATGGTGATGAACATGTATGTATTCGAAAATTACACACATAAAGAAATTGCCGAAGAACTAAACATCAGTGTGAACACATCGAAGTCGCAGCTTTCTAAAGCAAGAGCTTCGCTAAGAAAAAAAGTGATCCATTATTGCAAACAACAAATGGTTGAAAAATGAAAGAACTGAATGAAATTGACAAACTGATCCGCTCGTCGCTGGCTGACTACAAGCCGGTTCCGGAGAAACAGAGCAAAGAGCGGTTCCTTGCTTCGGCTGCCCGGCAATGGGAATCCGACAAGGGCATTCGTCTTAACTGGAAAGCACTACTCCTGCTGGCACTCCTCTTAGCTATAGTTGTCGGTAGTGTTTATTACTACCTTCCTGCCGGTATGAACAAAAATGCAGACATTACAAATACTGTCAACCATGACAGATACCTAACATATCCCTCGCAAGCAGGCACTCCGGAAACTGCTGTGCCGAATAACAACACGAAAAACAGAGAACCTGAACCAAATACATACGATAATCTATCAGAAGAACCAAAAACGAATTTAACTACAGAAAACGAGGCAAATTCATTGATTGTAAAAGCAACAACCGTAATAAATAACAGCGATGCATCTGATGCAGCAATGGAAAAAGCAACGGCGACATCAGTACCATTGGCTACAAGGGAAGCGGTCTCAATAAAAAACCTTGCGCCACTGTCATTAGAGGAAATCTCCATAATAAATACTTATCGTGCCGGGATTATCGAAAGGAATTTTCCTGTATTGCCCCTGCCCGACATAAAACCTGAAGAAAAATATCAACCACCATTAAAGTCAAACCGGGCATTGCACATGGCCTACAGCCTGTATTACCGCCCGGAATTTGTATTTAACATTATCGATAACAACAAGATCGTGCACAATGTTGGTGCCGATGTACAGTTTAAACTGTTTGATGACAAATACATTATCCGCACCGGGATTGGTACATCATTAAGTAAAGGTTATAATGAGTATGCTGTCCTATACAACGAATATCTGGGAAGTTACGAAGGCCTCGACTCTGTTACTTTTGCATGGGATGAGCAGCATTATCATTTGTTGCCGACATATTACAAGTCGGAACGCGAAGTTTTTGACACGGCTATTCAAACCGATATATCAAGGGTGTATAAAAGATACACCTATCTCCAAATACCCCTGGTGTTGGGCTATGACTTTATAACCAAGGCAAATTTTTCTCTGGGAGTACGCTTTGGCCCGACATTCTCAGCTTTGCTTTCCAGTAAAACTATTTCGGATGATTACGATCCGGGGAAACACCAGGTGATCCAGATCAACCAGATTACCCCCGACCGGATCCAAACCAACTGGTTGTTAATGGCCGGATTAAACATCGGGATTTATTCGAAAAAGAAACTGTTTTACGAAATAGAGCCCCAGTTTTCTTATTATTTCAACTCAGTCTATCAAAAATATGATGTCTCAAAATCACCATATAGCATAGGTTTAAGACTCGCTATTGGAATAAAATAAAAAAACCAGGCAACCCTTTTCATAAAAAGAGTTTATTAAGTATGATCTCGAGAAATCATTAAATAATGAAATAACTTAAAATCAATAAACATGAAAAAACTGACAACCTTATTATTAATCCTTTTAACCTTTGGGCTGATGGCCCAGAACAGTTTTGTTGTTTCCGGAACGGTTTATGACGATACTTATAACGAACCCATTGTGGGACATAATGTATCTGTGTCTGTTTATGCCATGAACGATTCAACACTTTTATTTAACGAATCAACAGCAACCAACGAGGCTGGCTACTATATTATTGACGGGACTTACAACGCAGATATAGCATTCCTTGACGTAGGAACTTATGATTGCAATGACGAACTCATCACCTATCGCTTTGTTTTAACTGATGACAATCAGTGGGTAGAACAGGATTTTGATATATGTGAGGGTGAGAATGGTGACTGCGAAGCATATTTTGAGTATTATGTTGGTGATGGCCTTACCGTTGAGTTTGAGAATCTTTCCTCAGGCGAGGATTTATCCTTTTACTGGAGCTTTGGGGATGGTACGTTCTCAGAAGAAGAAAACCCGGTACACACCTATGAGTATACCGGTGAATATCTGGTATTTCTTGTGATTTCCAACAGTGACTCTACCTGTGTTGAAGATTACCAGGAAATGATTTTTGTTGGCGGCGGACAAGGTGATTGCGAAGCTTACTTCGAATACTATGTAAGAGACGGTCTTACAGTAGAGTTTGAGAATCTATCATCAGGCAATGATCTAACCTATTTCTGGAATTTCGGCGATGGCACTTATTCAGAGGAAGAAAATCCGATGCATACGTACGAATATGAAGGCGAGTATTATGTGGTTCTTATTATCGCCAACGGTGACTCTACCTGCGTTGAAGATTACCAGGAAATGATTTTTGTTGGTGGCGGACAAGGTGACTGTGAAGCTTATTTCACTTATGAGCAGGAAGACACATACACCATTGATTTCATCAATATGTCAGAAGGCAACAACCTGATGTATTACTGGACTTTTGGTGATGACTCCTACTCTACTGAAGAAAATCCTGTACATACTTACAATACGGACGGGTATTACTGGGTAGTTCTGATGATTACAAATGAAGACTCTACCTGCTTCGATTTTTATGAAGACATGGTCATTGTTGGTGATTCGATATCCGGCGACTGCCAGGCCTACTTCGAGTACTATGTAACCGATGATGGATATAGAGTTGAATTTGAGAATCTCTCGGAAGGCGATGACCTCGTTTATTACTGGGATTTTGGTGACGGAAACTTCTCGCAGGAAGAAAACCCCGAACACACATACGAACGACCTGGAATCTACGAAGTTTGCCTGATGGCCGCATCCGAAGACAGCACCTGCTATGATGTTTATTGTGAGCCGGTTGTGATTGATGACATGGGCACTTGCATTGCGCAATTCGCCTATTATCCTGATTCACTAGGAGATTACACCTACCAGTTTGTTGATCTTTCGTATGGCGACATCGAGAGCTGGTATTGGGATTTCGGTGACGGCACTTACTCTGACGACCAAAACCCGGAGCACATATTCAGTGAAGAGGGGTATTATTATGTTTGTTTAACCATTGAATGCAATGGTGACTGTGGTGATAAAGGTGAAGACTGCCAAAGCACATGGTGTGAGGAAGTCTATGCAGGCGCCTACGAAGATTGTTTTAATTTCTTTACGTACCAGACAGTTGGAAATTCGGTTTTATTTGAAGGATTCCATTCCAGTGATTTTGAGGCATGGTATTTATGGGAATTCGGAGACGGCATAACCGGTGACGGACAGATCGTTGAACACACCTATACCGAAACAGGAACCTATTTTGTCACCTTAAATACGGTTGATGAAGATTCGTGTGTTGCCACTTCATCACAAGTAATTGTGGTGGGAGACAGCATAGTATATCATCAGGTTTATGGTCAGGTATTCGAAGGCGACTTCCCAATGGACAGAGGTATGGTCATGATATTTTCTACCGAAGCGGGGCCCAATTATGAACCATTTTTTGATATGGCAATGATTGACTCATCAGGTGTTTACGTATTACCTTATGTACCTAACGGCGAGTTTTA
>DGOT01000058.1:0-4230 GCA_002389465.1 Bacteroidales bacterium UBA4459
ACGGCCTGAGAAAAGGCGATTTGTTAAGTCATGTGGCACTGTTTGAAACGCCTTATTACCATAAACTGTTAGGAGTTACGGATGCAGCCATGAATGTAAACCCGGACTTGCCAGAGAAAATAGGGATTATAAAAAACGCCGTTGAACTCTATCATAAACTGGGAATTGAAAACCCGAAAGTAGCGATAGTAGGATCTGTAGAAACCATCAACCCGCGCATGGAAGCTACGATGCATGCCGCTACCATCTCGATGATGAACTACCGCAAACAAATTACCGGATGCATTATTGACGGCCCGCTGGCTATTGACGGGGCGGTTTCAAAAAGAGCTTCTGAATTAAAGCACATTACGAGTGATGTGGCAGGTGATGTGGACCTGATCCTGGCGCCTAACATCGACGGGGCGAATATTCTGTATAAATCTTTAAATTTTCTGGGCGGCGCCACTTCGGCAGCAGTCATTATGGGCGCCAGAGTGCCTGTTGTACTGACTTCGCGGGGCGATACCGAACAAAGCAAATACCTCTCGATAGCACTGGCAGCAGCCATATCGTAATACAAAACTTTGTTTGCATGCATGCAAATTCTTTCGGAACTTTAACGCCTGAAACCGGCGTAATAAATTATTGATGGAAAAAATACAGGTACTTGCTATAAATCCCGGCTCTACGTCTACCAAAATAGCGGTATATTATGATACGAACCCTGTATTTATCCAAACCATCAGGCATTCGGCCGAAGAATTGACGCCGTTTGAACGGGTAACCGATCAGTATGAATTTCGCAAAAACCTGATACTGCAACAGCTGGAAGCCGCCAATATTGAGATTCAGTCCCTGAACATTATCATGGGACGCGGCGGGTTACTGAAACCTGTTGAGTCGGGCGTTATCGAAGTGAATAAGCTGATGGTTGACGACCTCAGAAGATGTACTTACGGCGAACATGCCAGTAACCTGGGGGGTATTCTGGCCTACGATATAGCGCAAACTATTCCTGGAGCGGAAGCTTATATAAGTAATCCTGTAGTAGTGGATGAGCTGAACGATCTGGCGCGCATCTCCGGCCACCCGCTTTTGCCACGTAGATCTATTTTTCATGCGCTGAACCAGAAAGCCGTTGCCCGGCAGCATGCCAAATCCATCATGCGGAAATATGAAGAATTAAACCTGATTGTTGTACACCTTGGGGGAGGCATTACGGTGGGTGCACACAAAAAAGGAAGTGTTGTTGATGTGAATCAGGGCCTGGACGGCGATGGCCCGTTTTCACCAGAACGCTCGGGTACCCTGCCTGTTGGTGATTTGGTCAGGTTGTGCTTTAGCGGTGAATATTCGGAAAAGGAAATTCTGAAAATGATCACCGGAAAAGGAGGCCTGGTGGCTTATTTGGACACAAATAGTGCCTCGGAAGTGGAAAAACGTGCCGAAGAAGGCGATGACTATGCTAAGCTGATCTATGATGCCATGGCATACCAGGTGGCGAAGGAAACGGGCGCCATGGCGGCCGTACTAAAATACGAAGTGGATGGCATCCTGATCACAGGAGGTATTGCCCACGACAAGTATTTTACGAACCAGATTATTTCCTATACACACCGGATAGCACCCGTGCATGTTTATCCCGGGGAAGATGAAATGGCAGCACTGGCTATGAATGGAATAGGTGTGGTGACAGGGGAGTTACCAGTTAAAACGTATAGTTAGATGCCACAAAAAAAGCGGCCTGGAGCCGCTTTTTTAGTAAAAAATAAAATATTTTATTTCAAAGCCTCTTTTGCTTTGTTCATAGCGTCAGTCATCTCCGGAACTTCTTTTCCCTGGTCGGCAAACTGGCTGAAGATGTTCATCGTACCTTCGTTAAACGGTTTGTAATTAACAGCCAGCTCAAGATATTTTCCGGCTTCGTCAAACTTTTGTCCATTGAACTCTTCTACCGATTTAGCCAGCAATGCCCTGGCAGCATTGGCTTTGGCCGCGTTGACAGTTTTAGCCGCTTTCGGGTTGTCAGCGCCAAATTCAACTACCTTGTTCATTTTATCCATCATTTGGTCGAGGTCGCCCTTTTCTTTGTAAACCATTCCTTCGCCGTAGAATGATTTTACACAGTCGGGCTTGATTTCAATGGCCGCTTCGTATTCGGCGTAGGCTTCATCAAGGTTTCCCTCGGTCCTCAGGGCATCACCTTTTTTACTGCGCACCTGGGCGATTACAGAAGCAAACTTTTTAACTGATTTGGTGTCGTTCAACTCTCCGGCAAAAGCATATCCTTTTTCAAGGACAGCTATGGCACCGTCATAATCTTTTTTCTTATAAATACTGAGGCCTTGCTTCAGGTATGAACTGGTAAATTGTTTTTCAATTTTATTCTGCAGGTCGGCTGCATCAGGGCCGGCTTGTTTGGCCATGTCAAGTGCTTCGCTGTAAGCTGTGATAGCCGCAGCATAATCTTTGTCGTTAAAAGCTGTATTTCCATCGTTGTATTTAGCGCCAGCATCGGCAACCGATTGAGCAAAAATTCCAGTAGTAAACAAGCATAAACCGATCAGTAAAAGTGATTTTCTCAACATATTCATTTGATTAAAATTTTGATTAATTGCATTTCCGGGGGGCAAATATATAAATAAATCAACGGCAGTTAAATACGGTTTTTGTTAAAAAATGGTAAACGGCTGTTTTTTTGAATTAAGTTTTATCTTTGCACCGTCAAAAAGCCTCCTTAGCTCAGCTGGTAGNNGCTCATTCGTAATGAGCAGGTCGTGGGTTCGAGTCCCATGGGAGGCTCTCTTCTTTTTTCTAAATCCCTAAAAAATGACAAAATCAGGCATTCTTACTTTGTTAGGTTTTTTTCTGATGACTACTGTTTCCTATGCACAAATGCTGAACAACATGATTTACGATTCGGCGGTGGAACAGAAAGTGCTGATTGACTATTGCGACAGATCAGGCCTCGAAACAGGCGACTTCGGAACTTATTATACGCTTGAATACAATGATTATATAGTAAATGACAGTTTGACCCGGCTTATCGGCCAAAACATCAATAATTATGAAATAACTGTTGTTTTTGGCTCGTGGTGTTCTGACAGCCAGGAGCAGGTGCCCCGTTTTTATAAAATACTGGATAAAGCCGGTTACAATGATGCCCATTTAACCATCATTGCCGTTAACAGGGGAAAACAAACCACGGAAGCTAACGTCAGCAACCTGAATATTGAACGGGTGCCTACCTTTATCGTTTACAAAAAAGGCAAAGAAATCGGCCGAATCGTAGAAACACCCGAAAACACGCTGGAAGAAGACCTTTGGAAGATCGTCCGGTAATTCCTGATTCTAAATAAACGCTAAATAACTCATTCGTTGTACTGATTGCTTGAAATAGCTGACGGATGATCGTAACTTTGCAATAAGGAAATGAACATGTATATTTTTAACACCATAAAAGAAACTACGGATTATTTGTCGCGGCAAAAAGAGCAGGGATTGCGCATTGGTTTTGTGCCTACCATGGGCGCTTTGCACGAAGGACACCTGTCGCTGATGCGGAAGGCTAAAGAAGAAAATAATCTACTGGCTGTAAGTGTCTTTGTAAATCCCATCCAGTTCAACAATGCGCAGGACCTGGATAAATATCCCCGTGACCTGGAGAAAGACAAAAGGTTGCTGGAACAGGTGGGTTGCGACGTGTTGTTCGCCCCCGAAGTGGAGGAGATGTATCCTGAACCGGAAACAACCACATATGATTTCGGTCCGCTGGAGCAGGTGATGGAAGGAGCCAGCCGGAAAGGGCACTTCAATGGTGTGGCGGTGGTCGTACGCAAGTTATTTGATATCATCGGGCCACACAAAGCTTATTTCGGCGAAAAAGACTTCCAGCAACTGGCCATTATTAAAGAACTGGTCAGGAAATATGAGTTGCCGGTGGGAATTGTCCCCTGCCCCATTGTGCGCGAACCCGATGGCCTGGCGATGAGCTCGCGGAATGAACGATTGACACCGGAAAAACGAAAAACAGCACCCGAAATCCACCGTATTTTAAACGAAGCAAGAAACAAAACAGGCAGCCTGAATCCGGCAGAACTGAAAGATCGGGTAACGAAAGAGATTGAAAAAGAACCATTGTTCCGGCTCGATTATTTTGAAATTGCCGACGATACATACCTGCAGCCTGTCAAAAGCTGGAACAGAAACACAGGCACTATGGGGTTTGCGGCTGTTTTTCTGGGAAAT
>DGOT01000058.1:4266-8340 GCA_002389465.1 Bacteroidales bacterium UBA4459
ATCATGCATATAGAAGTATTAAAATCGAAGATTCATCGGGCTATAATAACTCAGGCCGACTTAAACTATGTCGGCAGCATTGCCATTGACGAAGATTTGATGGATGCCGCTAATTTACTGGAGAACGAAAAAGTAAGTATTTATAATATTACAAATGGTGAGCGCCTGGACACTTATGTGATCAAAGGACAAAGGGGTTCCGGTATTATTTCGTTAAACGGAGCCGCCGCCAGAAGAGCTGAAATTGGCGATTATGTCATCATTGTGTCGTATGCCAGTATGGATTTTGAAGAGGCCAGAAATTTTAAACCCGTCATTATCTTCCCCGACGAAAATAACAGCGTAAAGTAAGACGGCAGCAGTTATGCTCAAAAAACGAATCATTTCTGTTGTTGAATACCTTTTCTTTTTGGGTGTTGGCATTTTATTACTTTGGTTAAGTGTTCGTAAACTAGATCTGTCAGCTGTTTGGACAGATATTCTCGAAGCCCGTTACAGCTGGCTGTTCCTGGCACTTTTTTTTGCTTTGGTTGCGCATATTTTCAGGGCCTTGCGCTGGAACCTGCTGATCAACACACTCGGATATAAAACCAGGCTTTCTTCCACTTTTTTTGCGGTCATGTTCGGTTATCTGGCCAATACGGCCGTACCGCGTATGGGCGAACTGGCCCGCTGCGGCCTGCTCTCAAAAAAAGAAAAAATACCGTTCAACGTCCTGTTTGGAACGGTTATATCGGAACGGATCTTTGACCTGCTCGTTTTGGCCGCGCTGATCTTTTTCGTCGTTGTTTTTCAGACAGACCTGTTGGGTGATTTCCTCAACCGGAATTTCGGGTTTTTATGGCAAAGCCTCTTCTCAAACAGGTACAGCATCCTGTTGCTGGCACTGATATTGCTCGCAACGCTCGGTGGCATTATCTACCTTGTATTGGCTTACCGCGAAAAAATCAAACAACTTAAATTTTACGAACCGGTCAGAAAATTTCTGGACGGTTTATGGATCGGTATCAAGACCATCAAAAAAATGAAGCAGAAAGGATTGTTTCTTTTTTACACGTTCCTGATCTGGTTCTTCTATGCCGTTATGGTTTACCTGCCATTTTTTATGTTGCCCGAAACCAGTCAACTGACGTTTATTGATGCACTCACCGTCCTGGCTATCGGTAGCCTGGGTATTGTGGCCCCGGTACCGGGAGGGATCGGCACTTATCATTATATTGTAAAAGTTACACTAACCGAGTTATACCGGGTTGAAGCCAATGCCGCCATGTCGTTTGCCACCCTGTCGCATGCCGGACAAACATTGCTAAATGTACTGGTAGGTGCTTTATCATATTTTTTAACAGGAATCTTATCAAAAAAACAAAAACCACTCAATGAATAACCTGGAGCTGATACATGCAAAAATAGTTGACCGCAAGAAACTGGAAAACCACCTGGCCGTCTGGCGGTTTAAGGATAAAAAAATTGTTTTTACCAACGGGTGTTTCGACCTGCTGCATCTTGGGCATATTGACTACCTGAGTAAAGCCAAAGACCAGGGTGATGTATTGATTGTGGGTGTGAATACCGATGCTTCTGTACAGCGTTTAAAGGGAGCAGGCCGTCCGGTAACCGACGAAATCAGCCGTTCGATGATCATGGCATCCCTGCAGTTTGTTTCGGCGGTTGTTTTGTTTGATGAGGACACACCTTATAATCTCATCCAACAGGTGCAGCCCGATGTATTGGTAAAAGGTAGCGATTATGAACCGGAAGATATCGTAGGCTACGATGTGATGAATACCAAAGGCGGTGAGATTGTCACTATCGACTTCCTGGAAGGATACGCTACGACAAGTATTATTGAAAAAATAAAAGCTGTTTAAAGTTTAAAAAAATGGCTGTATCCGTCTGAATACAGCCACTTTCAGAATAATGATTAGTTTTTATTTTTTAACACCCAGAGGTCCTATGGCTTCCGATGCTGATTTTACCGCTTGTTTATGGGAGCCTTGTTTGTATTGCGCATTTTGTGGTATTCCGACAGGCATACCAAGATCTTTCGATTTACCGAAAAGTTCCGGATGCAGATATTTACCTTTTTCCACACCTTTTTTTTCCACTTCGGGAACAATACGGTGGGCGTTGGCCCATGCGTCGTCACGTACACCGGTTACCTGCCAGCTGACCTTTACATTGGGTTTGTCAGTTTGTATGGTAAAGCGGTTGCCCGAAACCTCCTCTTTGATAATGGCCTGGGCAAATTGTCCGATGACTGTTAGCTGGTATTTGAAATCAAGGTTTTCAGCTTCAAAATAGGAAGGTAATTTAACAATAGCCAGACCTTCTGCATCGGTCACTACGTTACCGTTGTACACATTCATCATATCGGGGCTTTCCACAAAACTGTGGATGAGGTATTTATTGGCCGGATCCTGGGGGTGGTCAATTTTAAACGAACCGCCACTTTTCGACAGCGCACCATTTACATGAACGTCTCCGCTAAAATATCCGGCATAATTAGTTGTAGCAGCTCCCTGATCGTCACCATAAACAGCTATACTGTATGTTGATCCACTCTGGCCATAACCTACACCATATACGCCATAGTTATTATTTGTTCCTCCGCCACCTTCACCAAATACACCTTCGTTATACATGGAAGTGGTTGAATATGCGTGCCCGAGAACACCAGATGAAATGTCACTGGTATTATTCTCTGCCCAGCCGAAAACTGCTGGTGAAAGACTTTGTGATGGACTATATAACACACCGAGTTCACTTCCCAATGTACCTGCTGAGTTTTCTTCTATTACATGAAGTTTAACCAAAGGATCTAAAGGTCCAATACCTACCTTGTTATCCTTCCACGCCATGGTCTGGTTGCCGTTTTCATACATAAATACTGCCTGTGAGGCGGGATTCCAATATAGCCAGGCAACATCAGTATCACCTTCCTGCATCCAGAGGCCTGTATTACCACTGGCATCTGCGATATAGTATGACATGTTTGTGCTGGTAATAAGCGCGTTTGCACTTCCACCCGGATTATTAATATGAAGAAGATCCTCCGGCCCATCAGTACCAATTCCTACCATACCATCATTGTAATATATATCATCACCATTCGCTGTCCAAAGTGAAGAGCCTCCTCCGGGCAGGGTAACGGTATTTCCATCACTAATAGTGAGGTCATTACCGACCACTGAAAGGGTTTGTAATTCGTTTTCAGAATCAGCGTCATCGTCTTCACCATATAAAGCATATGGCGTACTGGTTAACACACTCGTTCCCATATTTATATATACATATCCCCCGTCGGGGTCAACTTCAACTTTTACTTTGTGGTTTCCTAAGCTCCAGTCAATGTTTGAAAAACTACCGCTTAAAGGAGTACCGTCACCTATATGAAGCATAAACAGACCATAATCGTCTGTTTGGGGAGTATGCCGTTCAGTGTAAATGGTGGTTGCTCCTTGTATAACAGAAATGCGAACACCAATAGTTTGCACTAAAAGAGGGTTACCTGATCCATCACGTGCCATTGCCTGGAAATCAATTTTTTCCGGCGCCTGTCCTAAAACAAATAAACTTGTAAAAAACAGGGATAATATTAAGAGTAAATTTTTATTTTTCATGGTTTTAATTATTTGATTATTGTTTAATTAATTTGAAATACTTAACTGATGTTTTATTGTTTTCATCTATTGATGTAATCAATAAGTTGTACATTCCGGGTGTTAGCCCCTGTGTTTGAATTGTTTGTTTGATTATTGCCGAATTCTCAACAATGTCCTTGTCGATCAGCAATCTTCCATAATTATCAAATAGCTGAATATTTACATCTATCTGCTCAGACGCTTGTATATCCAAGTAAAAACGATCACGAAATGGATTCGGATACAATTTAAAATGTAAAGAAGACAAAACATCATCAACAGATACCAACAGGTTATCGAATTGCTGGAAACCCGTGTTCAATACTATTGATGGTTTTACGAAGGTGCCAACCAATCCTGATTGGCCAATGGTCCATGAAAGCTCAGCGTTTCCAGAACTTCCCTGCCCCCCACCGGCTGCAAACACCTTACG
>DGOT01000194.1:0-4982 GCA_002389465.1 Bacteroidales bacterium UBA4459
GATTTCAATTGATTGAATCTGCAGATTCTCAGATAAATTATCTTTTGGCTGAATAGTAAAAATACCTGTTGTGGGATTTGGGTAACAATAAAGTGAAGAGCCGGTTTGAGTTGTTTCATTTACATCGACACCTTGTTCAGGGTCAATTTTTACCAAATAATAATTATATTCCCCTTGTTCGTAAATATATGTATCCCCGGCAAGGATATAACCACCGTCAGTAGTTTGCACAACTGATCTTGCCCTGTTTAAATTATCGTCTCCAATTGTTTTGGTCCATAAAGTATCTCCGGCATTATCAATTTTTAACAGCCACATATCGTAATTCCCGGCGCCGAAAGAATCGGTAAAACCTGCAACAACAAAGTTATTGTCTGATGTTTGCTGAATTGCAAAACTACGGTCATCTTCCGGCCCGCCATGAGTTTGACTCCAAATTTCATTGCCGAGGTTATCGGTTTTTACCAGCCACACATCATAATCCCCTTCACCATAAGATTTTGTGTAGCCTGCTACTACGTATTCTTCACCTGATTGAACAACTGAATATCCATGCTCGGGTTCAGTATCACCAAAAGTATTATCCCATTCTAAATTCCCGTTTCCATCGGTTTTAATCAACCACATATCACTACTTCCTGCACCATAAGAATATGTGTATCCGGTAATTATATAACCGCCATCGGTAGTTTGTTTTACACAATGCCCCACATCGTAACTATCGCCTCCAAAAGTTTTTGTCCAAAGGGTATTTCCCAGGCTATCAGTTTTTATTAAATAAATATCCCAAATGCTGTAAATACCAGGATCTTTGCACCCTGTAATTATATAACCGCCGTCAGTGGTTTGTTCAACGTAATAACCCCAATCCCAACTTGTTCCTCCAAATGTTTTTGTCCATAATTCATTTCCTTCACTATCAATTTTTATTAGCCAGATATCGAACCCGCCAGCACCGTATGATGCTGTTGTACCTGCAATTATATAGCCTCCATCGGTGGTTAGCTGAATAGATTGTCCTCTGTCTTCAGATATGCCGCCATAGGTTTTCGACCATTCGGTAACACCGTTTTCATCGGTTTTTATTACTCCGACATCAAAAGAACCGGCGCCTGCTGATTCTGTATCTCCTACCATAATATAACCGCCGTCGGTTGTTTGTTGAACTTGCCAGGCCCAATCATAAAGACCTCCTGAATACATTTGTGTCCAGGTAGTGTCAGGAGCAGATTGTGCTGATAATATTCCTGAAAAGAATACTAATGAAATAATAAGCAATGTTGTATATAAATTTTTCATTTTAATAAAATTTTGAATTAAAAAATAGAATGTTTTAATCTATCTCGTAATACATGGCGTATTAGAAAGTGGAATTGTGTACAGAAATTACTTATTTATATCACCAAAATTCCGGGACAATATGAAATATAGCAATATCCTGGTAATTTTTAGAGGTAGGAATATTTGAATATAAAAAGACATTTGTTTTTTATCATGGGCAAAATTACGTTTATTTTTCGAATCCCGCTTCAAATATTATGGATTAATAGATTACTTTTCCGACATGCAGATATCTATAACTAACAGTGGACTTGTGTATTTATTTTTTCTTCATCGTGCAAAATGATTTGTTGTATATCGTTGTAGTTTCCCTAGTAAAGATCATGAGATAATGAAACTTTTGCTATAAAAAGTATCATCGGTAAAGAATGAATAAATAGCAAAAGGGTTTTAGCTTTTTTAAGTTAAGATATAACGTATTTGCTGCGATTTATTTAAAAATTACAATTAAATTAGCATCGGAATAAGAACATCTAAATAGTATGATTTCACCACTGTTCAGTCATTTATTAATTCCCTTTTTAATAGCCATGTTTTTGGCAGTTAACATGGGCGGTAGTGGAACTGCCCCGGCATTTTCTGCCGCTTACGGATCAAATATTATCCGAAAAGGCCTGATCCCCGGATTGTTTGGCATTATGGTTTTCCTCGGGGCTATTGTTGCAGGAAAGGGAACAGCAACCACCGTTGGTAAAGGATTGTTAGAGCCGGAAATGATGAGTTTTACAGTTGTTTCAATTATTCTTTTTTCGGTAGCAATTGCCCTGCTAATTGCCAATTTATTTGGAATTCCACAGTCAACAAGCCAGGCAACGGTTTTATCGGTTACAGCAGCAGCCATTTATTTCCATGCATTAAATTCTGAAAAACTATTGTTTGAGATAATCCCTACCTGGTTTATTTTACCAATTATTGCTTTTTTTCTAAGCTTATTTATTGGGAAATATATTTACAAACCAATTAGAAGAAGAGGATATACCTTTTCTAAAAAGGTTAATGAAAGCCCTATTCTCAAGTATTTAATTATAACTATGTCACTTTATGTTGCCTTTTCAATCGGGGCAAACAATGTGGCCAATGCCGCAGGGCCAATTGCTTCCATGACAATAAATGAATTAAACATTGCGAATATTGATAAAAATTTCATCTTAATAATGATTTTGGCAACATTGATCGTAGCACCGAGCTTTGGGATTGGCAGCTCATTATTTGGACATAAGATTGTTAAAAAAACAGGCAAGGAAATCGTATTATTCGGGAAAGTTGAGGCGGTTATTATTGCATTTTTATCGGCAAGCCTGTTGTTGTTCGCTTCATTAACTAAAGGAATTCCAACCTCACTGGTACAATTGAACGTTGCTGCTATTCTGGGAATTGGTGTTGCTAAACTGGGTTTTAAAAATATTTTCAAAAAAACCGAAGTAAATAAATTCTTTGTCATGTGGATAATAGCACCAATTATCGCATTTGGCTTATCCTTGATGTTGATATATTTTGCAGATCAATTGGAATTATTATAAAACATTCATAATGAAAAAGCTATTTATTTTATTCTCAGTATTGCTTGTGAGCACATTCGCATCTGCTTATGAGTGGGACAGCATTGGGCCTTCCGATATACAGGTTAATAATTTTAATACTGTTTTTTACAATAGATCACTTGAAATCCTGTGTACTTCAGATGGATTTTTAATTAATGAAGGAGATAACTGGATAGAATACACTTATGGAGCGTTGCCTGCCTGGAACGCTGTCGGCCTTGACCCAAATAATATTTTAGTATTGCTTGGAGATGGAAGCTGGTCGGATGGTGTGTATAAATTCAATTTAACAACACATCAGTTTGATGTTGCTGAATTTATCCCTTTTCCTAATTTTCTTCATTACTGCGAGTTTAATAGCACTTATTATGCCGGTGGTGAATATGGTATGTGGAAATCAACTGATGGCTTAAGTTTTACATCAATTGATTATTTCGACATGAAAGATTGTGTTGCTTTTGCTTATTTCGAAAATCATTTTGTTGTTTCTGCAGACGGTAATATATACTGCTCCCCTGATAGTGGCGAAACATGGGTTCAGTCTCCAATAGGTTCACCGCCTATTTGTGATATGTCATTCCGTGATGATGGAACATTATTTGGTATTTTTCCGGATGATTCTTATTCGTCTGGTTTATGGAGTTCAATCGACTTTGGAGAAAACTGGGATGTGGAGTTTTGGGATGTGTTTATGAGTTCTGTTGGGATAGATGCTGATGGTAATATTTTTGTGGGTTGGGAAAGTGAAGGTGTTGCTCAATGGAACCCCATATCTCAGGAATTGGAATCTTTCAATGATGGCTTAGCTGATTTACACATCAATAAAATCACCACACATTCTGAAATTGACTGCATCAATATTGTTGCCTGTACTGATAGTGGAGCCTACTTGCTTACAAATTATCCTGTTGGGCTTGAAGAAGACAAGCGGGAGTATCAGTATTACAGTTTAAGTAATTACCCAAATCCATTTGATTTTAACACAACTATTTTTTTCTCGGTTGACGAAACCTGCTCAACAACCTTAAGTGTATGTGATGTGTGTGGCAATAAGGTAGAAACACTTTTCAGCGGTAGAGTAGAAGCAGGACGGGAATATAAATTTGTGTTCAATGGAGCTGCCCTTTCTGAAGGCATCTATTATTGTCAACTGCAAAATGGAGCAAAAATAAATGCAGTTAGGAAGATGATGTTGGTAAAATAACTGAATAAACTCTTTCGTTAATTTTCGTAACTTGCTTGATTATTCTAAATGTTTTATCTGTGGGCAATATCAATCACCGGAAACTGGCCGAGATCTTTACGGATACATTGCATCATAAAACTATTGCGGAGATTGTTCGTTCCCATTCGATAAACAAACTGGATGTTAGAGGTGTTGCCCTGAATGGATTACAATTACAAAACAGCAAAGTTATACTGGACATTGGTTGTGCATTCGGTTTTTTTACTCGTGCACTTAAGGGCAGGTTAAATACTGGCTCCAACATACTGGGTATTGATCTTTGTACGAAATACAAAACTTCATATCTTGAGTCGTGTAAAATAGCCGGTTTACAGGGTGAATTTTCCGGATTAGATGAAAAAACGATGAATACAATAGCTACAAATTCTGTTGACCTGGTAATTTGCAGCTATGCGTTGTACTTTTTTCCTGCAATAATTCCAGAGATTTCCCGGCTACTAAAACCTTCCGGGCTGTTTATCATAATCACTCATTCTGAAAACCACCTTAAAGAAATTATTGCCTTTCTCAGGGAAACCTTTGATATTCTGGGAATTCAAAAACCCGACTCATTTCCCTGTCAGGATTTGATAGACAATTTTAGCAACAGCAATGGATACCGATTACTGTCGCCATGGTTTGGCCGGGTGGAAGAAAAAGAATACCACAACTCATTGCGTTTTGACAGCAACGACTTTGAGGATCTGGAAAAATATTTCAGGTTTAAACAACCTTATTATATTCCTGATTACCTTGATAACAAAGACATGGTACTTAACAAAATAATCAGTAGTTTGCGTGAACATCTTCGATCAGTGAGCCCGTTTAATATTACCAAAGACGACACAATATTTATTTGTAAAGAACCTTTATCC
>DGOT01000194.1:5082-6123 GCA_002389465.1 Bacteroidales bacterium UBA4459
CCGGTTTGCAAAGTTTTCTTTTATGATAATCCTTTACCTGTTGTCTCCTGCATTTTGATGAAAGAAAGAGAAGTGTTGTTGGTAAAACGAGGTAATCCCCCTTATAAAGGAAAGTGGTGCCTGCCATCTGGTTTTGCCGAGACCGGCGAAAGCATACAGGCTGCTGCCCTGCGCGAACTTGAGGAGGAAACAGGCCTTCAAGGCAAGATTACCGGCCTGGTGGATGCAGGTTCAACTAAAAATTCTTTTTATGGTGATTTGATTTTTCACACTTTTGAGGTGGAACCAACCGGCGGAATACTTAAAGCCGGCGATGATGCTGTTGCCGTTAAATATTTTCCAATTCACAAAACTCCTGTGCTTGCGTTCAAATCCAACACGGAAGCCATCAACACTTTTATTAAGGCTAAATCCGAATTCTGGGCTATTATTGATTCTTTTTCCCTTTCTGTTTCTTCGAGGGATATCATAGAACATCAACCTAATTTTCTCTCTGATATTTTGGTTGAGGTGATTGAAAAGAATGCTGAACTTATATCCGATCATTGGGTAAAAGATGTCATTTTTAATAAAACTACCCCTTCATATAATTTGTTGTCGCCTGAAGAACTTTCCCGACGTTTTAACGATGATGCAAGGCAATACATTAAATGGCTTACCGGTAACTATAATTACAAAAAAATGAAAACACACTACCGTACTTTAGGTACCGTAAGAAAAAAAGAGGGCTATACATTAAGCGAATTGATAAGTGCTTTAAGTCTTATCAGGAAATACATCTGGGAATTTGCGCTTTCGCAGGGAATGTGGAATAAGGCAATCGATATTTACCGAACCCTTGAATTGGAACGCCGGATGATGCTTTTTTTCGATAAAGCTTCTTATAATGTTTGCAGGGGATATGAGAAATAATCTTAGCAGTTCTCTCTACTCAAAAGCCATTCAATTTTAATTCTGGATATTTATAACCCTGTCATACACCTTTCCATTCGGTATTATCCGAACGTAAATCAATAAAAACATTGAGTAATCTCAAATTTC
>DGOT01000187.1 GCA_002389465.1 Bacteroidales bacterium UBA4459
TACTTAATACTTCTTCAATAATTAATCTGGCATCAAAACTTGTAATATCTATCAAAAGTAACTTATTGTTATAGATTTAACAAATATTTTGAGTTAAAATGAATATTGATATAAAGTCAATCTAAGCCCGAAGTATAACATCAAGGAGGTAGATTGTGATAGGAAAGTGATTGAAAATGTACAAAAAGTGTGCAAATGAAAAAGGTTACAAGTTTTATTTCTTTTGTAACCTCCTGAACTGAAATGCTCCTTCTCTGGGGGACTCGAACCAAGGACCCTCTGATTAACAGTCAGACTCCATTTTAAAAAAGTTAACTAATAGGCTATGAAGACAAATATAAAATGACAATGGCTAAAAAGTTGATATAAGAAGGGATTGGATTACTAACAGACTATTCCAACTTGGTAAGCCGAAAATTACACTTTATTGGATGAGGTTATTTCTTTAATGAATGAAATACCAAGCCTAAAGGAGAGAGCTTCTGCATCGAAAAGAATAACGACTAAAATAGTTGACTTTGTAGAAACATTTAATGAGGGAATGGGGTAGCAATAATTTAGTTTTTGTAGTGTGAATGTACCTTATTTGTACCCTTTATTCATATACGTCTAATAATCTACTGTTATTATATTTTGTATCGGAAAGTGAACCAACTGCTAACTGTGCTGTAATTTGCAGATAGTAAATTTCAACTAAATTTGCGTTCTTGTTCATGAGGATATATTTTTGTATTAATTTGGATGTTAACACTTTAAATATGCAAAAACTATCCTTATATTTTATGAATATTTTTTTTTCTTACATCGAACTCAGGTGCTGTATAGTTATTATTACCGTATCGGGTGCTGACAAGCTACCATTAATCATTAATTTTTGTAAAATCATGAACAGAATTAAATACAGGTTTAACAACAAAATTTCCTTTTTGATCAATAAAACCCCAATAACCTTTCATTTTAATACGGGCCAGGCCGTTTGAGAAACTGTTTGTGGGTTCGGTTTCGCGTGACCAATCTATTATCTGGAAGTTCTTATCAATATAATACCACGTTTTCTTGATTTTGGCCATAGCCATTCCATTATGAAATTCATAAGCTTTATCAAAAGATGGTTCAAGCAGCCAATTGCCATTTCGGTCAATATACCCCCACTTATCGCCCGATTTTACTGAAATCACGCCCTCTGTATAATCCTTACCGGCATCAAATTCAGGAGGGATCACCATTTTGAAGTTTTCATCTATATATCCCCATTTTTCATCTTTTTGAACTTTTGCTAAGCCATCCGAGAATATTTTTACAACCCTGTAGTTGACCGGATTTGTTAATTCTGTTCCTTCTTTATCTATAAAGTACCATACTCCTTCGATTCTAACCATTGCAACACCTCCCTGAAAAGAGTAGGCCTTTTCATATGTGGGTTCAATCACCCAATTGCTATTTATGTCAATATAGCCCCATAACTTCTTTAATTGAACAGGAAACAATCCTTCGGAAAAGTCTTTTGCCTCATCATAAGCCGCTTCAATTACCAAATTCAAAGTCGTATCAATAAATCCTAATTTTTTGCGGACTTTTACCCTGGCATATCCGTTTTTGAAATTACCGATCACTTTATAACTTTTGTTTACAGTCTTAATTTCACCGGTTTTGTCAATATAGAAGGAATTATCGTCAATCTCGGTTCGTGCAAAACCATTATAAAACCGCCAGACTGAAGAAAATTGGGGTTTGATAACCCAGTCTCCTTTCATATCAATATAACCCCACATACTTCCGCTTTTAACCGGCGCTAGATAATCCTGGGCGTTTAGAACTCCTGCGAAAATAGTGATCAAAGAAAAAATGGCTAACTTTTTCATTTGTTTGATTTTTGGTGAATCTTTTTTCGGTAAATACTATCCTGGCTAATTCCAAGTGCGTCTGAAAGCTCATCAACTAAAGAGAGGTGTTCCGGTAGTAATTGTTTAATCTGTTGAAATAGCTGGATCTGAGCATCCATGTTGAGCATATTTGCTCTCAAATATACTAACAAAAGGTGGTAATTAAAACTTTTTTTACGTAATTTATTCTATTTCTTTGTTTTATACATGTTAAAAGTCTTACAGCTTTATAATTTTAATTTAATATTCGGGATGAGTTAAGTGCAGATGGCGGGTTTTTAATGTTTTTTTTGAAATAGTATTACCATTTAAGTAAATTTGTAATAGAAATTTTCACGAATTTATTCATAATTAAAAACTAAATTTCAATGAAAAAGTTATTACTAGTAATTGTTACGATGGCATTTGTCTTTTCGGGCCATGCACAAAAACTGAAACTGGTTGAAGGAAACCTTGATTACCTGAAAAATCAGAAACTACTTAAAGTTGAATTTACCTACGACAAGCTGAAAGTTGGAAAAATGTCGGAAGAAGATTATGTGGCCAAAAAGGTGAAAGATTACAACAAAAAAGAGGATGGCAAGGGAGACAAATGGAAAGAAAAATGGGAAAGCGATAAAGAAGACGCTTATCCCGACTATTTCATTAACATGTTCGAAATGCTGATGGGAAATGGAGAGGTCATGCTTAATGAGAACGCTGAAGATGCCGACTACATTATGGTGGTGAACACAAGCTTTATCGAGCCGGGATTCAATGTGGGCATCCAGAGCAAAAGGGCCTTAGCGAATATGGAAGTACGCATTGTTTCAAAAGACAATCCGGAAAAGACACTGGCAATGTTCACTATTACCAAATCACCGGGGAATTCTCTGTTTGGCGCTAACTTCGCTACCGTTGACAGGGTAGGTGGGTGCTTTGAGCATGCCGCCAGTGAACTGGCCGGTTATTTTTTAAGGAACGACACCTTTTGGGATTAAATAGGAAAGCACTAAAAAAAGCAAGCGCAAATAGTTTTATTTGCGCCTGTTTTGTTTCCACACAATGTGGTTCATAATTAACTCTGCCTGTTTGTTTGCTTTTATGCCAACAATGGCTTCATAACTGGTACCTGACTTTACGTAAACACATCGAAAAAGTTTCATATAAGTTTAAAAGTCTTTGGACACAGAGCTTATCTTAGCTTTCCATCAGGCTTCATCTTGCGCCTGGATGGCTGTAATCACCACCGTGTTGACGATATCTTTAACCAGACACCCGCGGCTGAGGTCGTTTACAGGTTTATTGAGTCCCTGCAATACAGGCCCGATGGCAACCGCGCCTGAAGAGCGTTGAACCGCTTTGTACGTATTGTTTCCGGTATTCAAGTCGGGAAAGATGAAAATAGTTGCTTTTCCGGCTACTTCACTGTGAGGCATTTTTGTGCGGGCTACGGAAATATCAATAGCAGCATCGTACTGGATCGGTCCTTCTGTTTTCAGGTCGGGGCGACGTTGACGGACAATTTCCGTTGCTTTCCTCACTTTTTCCACATCGGTACCTTTTCCTGAATCACCTGTGGAATATGACAACATGGCAACACGGGGTTCAATTCCGAATTTTACTGCTGTTACAGCCGAGCTTATCGCTATGTCGGCCAGTTGTTCCGAATCAGGGTTAGGATTGACAGCACAGTCGGCATAAACCAGCACACGGTCTTTCATACACATCAAGAATGAACTTGAAACAATGGAAACACCGGGTTTTGTCTTTACAAACTCAAAAGCAGGCCGGATGGTATGCTGGGTGGTATGAGCTGCACCCGATACCATCCCGTCGGCGTGCCCTTTGTAAACCATCATGGTGCCCAGGTAACTGACGTCGTGCATCAGATCAAAGGCGGTTTCTTTGGTGATCCCCTTTTGCTTACGTAGTTTATAATAGGTAGATGCGTATTCGCGTGTCAAGTCATTGTCATATGGGTCTATAATACCTGCCTTGTCGATCTTTAACCGAAATGAGGATGCTTTTTTCAGAATCTCTTCTTCGTTACCTAGCAAGGTGATGTCAACCACGTTTCTTCTCAATAAGATATCAGCGGCTTTTAAAATCCGTTCATCTGTTCCTTCGGGCAAGACAATATGTTTACGCTTTTTTCGTGCGCGCTCAAACAATTCATACTCGAACATCAAAGGTGTAACAACACCCGAACTTTCAATGGTCACTTTTTCGGTCAGCAGTTTACTGTTCACATGATCTTCAAAATGCCCAAGAGCCAATGCTATCCGTTGTTCGTTTTCAGGCATTAACTCCGGATGAATTTTACTGATCTTCATTGCTGTCGTGAATGTGTCACAAGCAACTTTCAAAATATTAATTGGTAATTCCTGGAGTCCTTTCAGCAGCAACATGTATTCATTGTTGGCAGGAATGTTGCCTGTTAACACCAGGCCTGATATTTTAGGAAAATTACCTGAAATGAGCGTTAGCGACAAGGCAGTGAGGATGTCAATCCGATCGGCAGGTGTGACGATTAAATCTCCTTCACTGATATTTTTCAGAACGTTTTCGAGTTCCATGGCAGCGATTTTAATGTCACTCACCAGGAAGTTTAAGTGATCGTCATCACCGTACAACAATTCAGCTTCAAGCCTATCAAAAACCTGCCTGATTGATATTTTTTGCAAGATATCCAGTTCAGGGATCACATAATTAAGTTCCCCATCTTTGCTTTCTTTTTCCAGCAAGGATTTAATCGATGTGATATCTCGCCTACTCGCCCTGTTAACAATGGTACCCAGCTGAACACAGTTTTCTCTTGAGAGCATTTCTTTCATCAAGCCAACTGAGTTAACAACCTCTGCAACATTCTTATTTTTACCTGTAATAACAGCAACAACAGGGCTACCTACATTGTTGGCTACCCGGATATTGAAGTCAAATTCGTAGCTGCTCATGTGGCTCTTGAAATCACTTCCTTCTATCAACACAAAATCGCACTTTTGCTCCAGGTTTTTATATTTATTCAGGATAATAGTCTGTATACTGTCATCATCTCCTTCCTTGATCAGTCGGTTCATCTCCTCACTGCACATACCATACATTTCCTCGTATTTAAAATCAAGATGGAATCGCTCGTGAATAAGACGTATGTGATCGTCCCAGGTTTCAGCCAACTTAACAAACGGACGAAAGAAGCCAATCTTTGTGACATGTCTCGATATATAGTTCATCATACCGAGTACTATCAGCGACTTTCCCGCTTCAGCTTCGGAAGCTGCGATATACAGGTTTTTCGACATGGACTAAGCTGTTAAATTTTTTGCGAAAGTATAAAATTCAATCGCACGGACAAGCATTTTTTATCTTCAATTTAACGAAGCTTACTGTTTACAAAATCAAGGAGTTGTTTTGCCTGCTGGTCATCCGGAAACATTCTGCTAATTCTGAGGATGTAGGATTTGGCTTTTTTGAATTCTTCATGTGTCATATAAAAGTCGATGAGGGCCATTAAATACTCTGCCGAGTTTGGAGCTAAATGAACTAAATACTTCAGGTTCTTTTCAGCTTCCTGATCCCTGCCAAGGAACACCTGCAATTGAGCCAAATTATAATAAACCCGCGGATTATCCTTCATTTCACCTGCAGCAGTCTCTAAATAGTCAACTGCTTCCTCATACTTTTTCATCTCGGCCAACAGAAGCCCCAGAGAATAATTTACGTAATACTGCTCCGGGTGATCTTTAATAACTTCTTTTAACAGCGTCTCAGCCTTCTCGTTCTCACCTTCACGGTTATAAAGCATGGCAAGATTTATTTTTGCCGGATAAAACAAATTATCAATAAAGATGGCCTCACGGTATTGCTCCATAGCTTTTTCCGTTTTTCCCTGATTTCTGTATAGATTTCCCAGATTGTGCCTGGCCATAGCGAAGTCGGCTGAGTAAAGTTGCGCTCCTTCATACTCCTTTAATGCACTGCTATAAGCTTTTTGGTTTNNCTTCGGGAATTTCCTCCGGTGATAAAATTGATAGTTTCATGGCAGCTTCTGTCCTCACAGCTTTTATCGGATCATTGAGCAGCTTAGTCAGCAGACCAGCAGCTGCACTGTCGAGGGTGTAATTTCTTACGGCTGTATATCTTAACAAGGCTTGGGGGTCATGTATCTTGTCCCTGAGAATAGGAAAACTTTCCGTCGGGTATTGTTCAGCCAACAGGCTTATGGCCGTTGCCCGTGTTATGGAAGGAAAAAGATCGTCATTTATAATATACGCAAGTTTCTCCGGCACATTCTCTGTTTGCCGAATTGCAGAAGCAAGATAACTACCATAGTGTTGCCTGCTAACATTTCCATACCATTCTTCCATCTTACCTGAAGCCCATTTATTGGTTTTATCTCCGTGACAGGTAGTACAGGCATTTGGTGTTCCCAACTCTTCTGAAATATCCGGCCTTGGAATACGAAAACTATGGTCTCTTCTGTAATCAACACCCATATAATACTTGCCCTGCATATGGCAGTTAATACAGGAGGCCCCCTCTCCTACTTCATATGTATCACCAAATACCGAAACCACAGGATCACCTTCCTCACCTGCCTGCTTATGAAAATGATGGCTGTACGTATCATATTCGTCGGCACGATGACATTGCAGACACAAAGCATTTCCATCCAAGATGAGTTTACCGCTGTGAACGTTGTGGCAATCGTTGCATTGCACATCATTCATGTACATTTTGCTTTGTGTAAATGAACCGTACACGTAATCTTCTTCCAAAATCTGTCCATCGGCAAAATACAACGGTTCCCGAGGCAACTCGGGGATCATCTGGTCCAGAAGGTCGTGCCAGGCGAAATTATAATCGCCAAAAACACTTCTCCGTGCATGGCAGCGGGCGCACCGGTCAACGTAACTTTTGTTATCTATATTACTTGTTTTTACAATCAGCCCGAAGTTTGTGTTCGAAGGCCTTGCCAGTAGAGGAAGGTTGGCCCATTTCAGATGCTCAGAAGACGGGCCGTGGCAAGCTTCGCACCCCACATTGATCTCCGACCACGTGGTGTGATAAGTTTTCGTTTCCGGGTCAAAACCTTTTTTCAGATTGGTCGAATGGCAATCGGCACACATCCCGTTCCAGTTTTGTCCCTGATTTGTCCAATGCAGCCAGTTGGCATGGCCCACCGTTTCATCAGCATAAACGGCATCGGCCATGTGGTACCACTTTTTAGTGATCGTATCCCACGTTAAAGCCAGCGTTTGCAATCTGCCGCCTTCAAGCGGCACCAAATACTGCTGCAAGGGCCAGGCTCCAAAGGTGTATTCCACCTCGAATTCCTGCATGGTACCATCGGGTCCATCAGTATATACATAGAACCGGTCATTCTTTTTATAGAATTTGTGCGTCTCTCCGTTACGTTCAAAGATAACATCATTAAAATCACCTAATACCGACTCATCGGAAGCCGTATCCATCGCAAAATAATGATCCGACTTAAGCCAATCGTCATAAGCAGCTTTATGGCACGCTGCGCAAGAAACACTTCCCACAAACTCAACTTCTTCATGTACCTCTTTTCCATCTTCTGACGACAAGCGCATCAAAACATAAGAAGGTATCGACAACACGATGATAAGCGTTGCCACAATTCCTGTTATTTTCCAGTTTCTTTTCAACTATTTGTTTCGTTATGTATATACCAGATCAGAGTTTTGAAACCCTGTGCGTCTGATCTTTCTGCTTGTATCTACTTTTACAAGTCCTTCTTCAATAAATACTTTATACGTATCTAATGCCCTTGTTGCCGGAGGATTAAGAACGTTCCCGAATTTGTCAAATGAAGAGGCATGACAAGGACAAATAAACTGGTCTTCACTGCTGTTCCATCCTATAGAACAGCCCAGATGAGTGCATATAAGTGATAGGGCTATAAAACCTCCGTCCTGATAGCGTACAAGATAAAACTGTCCACTTTTGTAAGGGATGACACTGCCCGGTACTATCTCATTGGCATAACCCACTGTGACAAATGATGAGGCTCCCCGTTTTCTTTTTCTTCCCCCCGGAGATAACATGCTGAATGCCATTACCGCAAACTCAAAAACAGCGATGGCGCCAAGCCAGGCCCATATCCTTTTCAGGAATGACCTGCGGTTTATATGTTCCGTTTGAGTTTTCATGTTTGTTACATCTGTTTTTAATTTAAATATTCCATGGCCACATCAGTTGCATACCGGTTCCGCGGAAAAAGATACCGGTAAGCGAAAATATGAAATAGGCAGCCATAAGGAAACTCATTATAAATAAGATCATTTCGTTATTGCCAGGGGCCATTTTTTTTCTGACAACATACAGCAGAAGAGCAAAGAGTACGAAAACTGCGGTAAAAGGGATCAATCCTGAGCTAATGATCAACGGTATGCCAGGCAGCATTCTTTCAACATCAATTACGAATTCGCTCAACAGAATGCCTGCCGGGATGGTAATTAGAGCAACGACAGCGGCAATTAGAACAAGTTTTTCCCCTTTCCGTGTATAAAACCAAACGCCTTGCTGCTTCTCCTTGAAATGAAGAAACGGTAACCAAATCAATCCCCCCACAAATAAAAAAGGGATGAGTATGGCAGAGAAAAACGGATGAAAATGCAACAGCAGTTCCTGTACACCCATAAAATACCAGGGCGCTTTAGCCGGGTTAGGACTAAAGGCGGGATCTGCCCTGTCCTGCAAGGGCGCATTGAAAAACATGCTTAGAACCAGGATAAAGGCAATTAACACAAGCGCAGTAACTAGTTCTTTTAACACAAGATCGGGGTCAGAAGGAACCATATCAGGACTACTTTTTTCAGCTACAACCACACCACCAGCTTTCCGTACCCTCCAGAAATGAAATACCATAAGAATAACAATTGTTAGTGGCAGGATGGCTGTGTGAAAATTATAAAATATCAGCAAGGTAGATGCGTTTACATTTTCTCCTCCCCGGATAAATTCCATCAGCCGCTCGCCAACTACGGGCACATATTGCAGAATACTTGTGCTTACCGTAATGGCCCAGTATGCTAACTGATCCCAGGGTAACAAATAACCCGTAAAATTCTGGAAGATTACCAGCACCATAAGGCTGACACCAATGATCCAGTTCCACCTTCTTTTGTCATAGAAAGCGCCTGTGTAAAAAGTCCTGAGCAGGTGCAGAAAGGCGATCAAGACAAAGAGGATTCCGCTCCAATTGTGCATGTTTCGTATCAGTTGCCCAAAAAAGATGTCGTTCTGTATCGTGAGAATTGAATCGTAAGCCTTATCGGGACTGGCCACGTATGTAAACCGAAGCAACACCCCTGTGAAAACCTGTAGCAGGAAAAGTACGGCCAGCATACCCCCAAGTCCAAAAGTAAGGTTGAATCTTATGGATTCTTTTCGAACCAGAACCGGGTGTATATGGAGCACCAGATTACGGGCTCGTTTATTCGATTCAGATGGTTTTTCTCTATTTATTTCCAAATCCTGCTTATTTGTCAAACGGTAAAATTAGCAATATTATTAGAAGTGCTTAGAAATTATTTGCCTTAATCCTTTACCTTTGGATGCTTAATTTAGTTGACACAGATGAGGTATAATCAGCCATCAATATGGAAAATAAAGTAGTATTAATAACAGGTGCCGGGCGCGGTTTGGGCAGAGCCATTGCAGAAGCATTCCACAAAGCCGAATGGCATGTGATTGCTACTGATATGGACGAAAAGCTGTTCTCTGATATTTCAGTTAAAGAACGATATACATGTGTTAAACTCGATATTACTTCAGAAAAGGAAACAGAGAACGGTGCCCGCATGGCGGATGAAAAATTCGGCCGCATTGATGTGTTGGTTAGCAATGCCGGTATTGTTGATTACTATCCTATAAGTGAAGCGGGTTCAGAGCGGCTGAGAAAGATTTTTGACGTCAACATGTTCGGACTGGCCAACCTGACAAAATATTTCCTTCCCCTCTTGATGAAGTCAACCGGGAGGCTTGTTGTGATCAGCAGTGAAAGTTACAAAGTTCCCTCTCCTTTCCAGCCTTATGTAGTTTCGAAACAGGCCCTTGAAAAGCTTTATAACAGTATCAAAATAGAATTGTCTACCAAAGGAGTGAAAACAGTATTGATCAGACCGGGAGCTATTGACACGCAAATACTGAAAAGCACGGTTGATTTTAATTACACAGCATCGGGTTCAGTATTCCAAAAGGAATTTGAACGGTTCGGACTGTTAATTCCGAAATATATTGGGAAAATAATCTCTCCTGAGAAAGTTGCAAAAGTCGTTCTCAAAGCAGGAGTGAGCCGGAAACCCAAACGTATTTATCATATTAACCACAACCCACTGATTACTCTTTTAACAATACTACCAGGAAAAATGAAAGAGTATGTGATCAGAAATAATTTTAATGACTTTTGATTGTCACCTAACATTTTTGATCAATGGGCAACAAGACTAACTAATTATAAATCTTAGGCAGGCTTAAAGATTACGGCCATAGTCGCTAAGAAAATGATTCAGCGGGCAAAGATAAACATAGTATTATTTTTAGCTAAAAGTTATTTTCCTATTCTTGTGCAGTGATAAGTAACCCTACATAGAAAAATGCAGGAATTGCATGTAATTTTCTTACATTCAAGAACAAACTTATTAGAACGTCAACATAACAAGCTGTAGGTTTCTTCAATACGACTAATTTCAGGTTTACTGAACATGCGCTGGTTTAATTTAGTGTTAACTTGATCTGGATTTACACACTGTTTAGATTTTTTCGCATCTTTGTTCTTCGATTTTTACAGAAAATAACAATATTTTAATACATGAAAGATTTAACAAATTCCTTGATGAAGATTAGTGTTTTATTACTAATTATTTTCGCAACCGCCGCTTGTGTCGAAAAGAAACCTCCCCCACCGCCCCCGCCTGAAATACCGGTTGTTGAGGTGATGCAGGCAGATGTTCCCATTTACCAGAAATTTGTTGGCCAGGTATATGGCTATTCTGATATCCCTATCAGGGCCAGGGTAACTGGTTTTCTGGAGAGTATTCATTTTCAGGAAGGTCTCAGGGTTAAGAAGGGACAATTGCTTTATATTATCGATCCCGAACCTTTACAGGCGCAAGTTGCAACCCAGGAAAGCCACCTTGCCGAAGCAAGAACAGACCTGGCAAAATCAAAAAGTGACCTTGACAGGATTAAACCCCTGGCAGAGATTAATGCAGTAAGCCAAAGCGATCTGGATGCTGCCCAGGCAAACTACGATGCAGCTCTTGCCTTTGTAGATGCACAGCAATCGAATTTAAGATTTGCAAAAATCAACCTTAGTTATTGCTGGATGAAATCACCACTTGACGGTATCATTGGAAAAACACAAGCTCGTATAGGTGAATTTGTTGGTCAGGACCCCAACCCGGTAATTTTAAATACTGTTTCAACTGTTGACACTGTGCGCGTTGAATTTTATCTTGCAGAAGCTGATTACATACGCCTGGCACGAGAATACACTGAATTGAATAAGGTTAATGAAAAATCTATCCGGGAAAAAGAAAAGGAAGAAAAGCTAAGTCTGATTCTTGCTGACGGTTCTACGTTTAAATACAAAGGCTATATCAATTTTATTAACCGTGAAGTTGATCCACAAACGGGTTCCCTACTTGTTCAGGCAGTATTCCCGAATCCTGATAAATTGTTAAAACCGGGACAATATGCTAAAGTAGTAGTAAAAATGAGAGATGCCAAGAACACTTTGTATATTCCACAGCGATGTATGATAGAAATGCAAGGGCAGTATTCGGTTTTCGTTGTTAACGATGAGAACAAAGTGGAGAGCAGACAAGTTGTTGCAGGCGAACGCATCAACGATTATTGGATAATTAAGGAAGGACTTCAAAAGGGCGAAAAAGTTGTAATCGATGCCCTGCAAAAAGTAGGCTCAGGACTCGAAGTTAAACCTGAAATTACTGTATTCGAAAGCAAATCAACCCAGCAAGACTAAAACTATGGCTGAAAACAAAGGAAATTTCTTCGTCCACCGGCCTATTGTTGCCATGGTGATAGCCATCGTCATCGTTATTGTCGGTACGGTTTCATTGATTGGGCTTGCCATCGAACAATATCCAAACCTCACCCCCCCCATCGTTCAGGTTAGAGGAACTTATACCGGTGCTAATGCTTTGAATGTTGAGGAATCTATGGCCACTCCTTTGGAACAGCAAATCAATGGCGTGGATAACATGATCTATATGAAATCGACCAACGCCAATGATGGCACAATGGTTATTGATGTTTCATTTACGGTAGGAACTGACCCGGACATGAATACTGTTCTTACACAAAACAGGGTATCAGCAGCAACAGCCAAGCTACCCGAATCAGTTAAGAAGTACGGTGTAACAACTGAAAAGTCATTACCAAATATATTAATGCTTCTTACACTTACGTCTGACGGAAGATACGACCAGGATTTTTTAGGTAACTATGCACTGATTAATATCAAAGATCAACTGGCACGTATTAAAGGAATTGGCCGGGTGAATGTAATGGGGGCTGCCGATTATTCGATGCGCGTTTGGGTGAAACCAGACCGCCTGGCGCAAATGGGCCTCACCGTTCCGGAGATTGTTAACGCCATCAACGAACAGAATGTAATTGTTCCGGGAGGGAAATTTGGTGCAGAACCTGCACCTCCGGGGACGGAATTTACTTACACCGTTCGTTTACCCGAACGCTTTAATTCCCCCGAAGCCTTTGGTGAAATTGTTGTCAGAACTCAAGCTGACGGTTCTCAAATTAAACTAAGAGATGTCGCTACAATCAACCTGGGTGTAGAAACTTACAGTATGATCCCCAGGCTCAATGGTGAAACTGCTGCAATTATTGCGCTTTACCAGGCTCCAGGCTCTAATGCCGTTGAACTGGCTGAAATGGCAATTGCTGAAATGGATGTGTTGGCGAAGGATTTTCCCGAAAGTATCAAATACGATGTTTCCTTGGACTCAACCGCACCAATTACAGCGGGCATCAAGGATATTGTGGTTACTTTAATCATTGCTTTGATCCTCGTTATCCTGGTGGTTTTTATCTTTATCCAGGATTGGCGGGCAACACTTATCCCTACCCTTGCCATTCCTGTTTCATTGATTGGTGCCTTTATCTTTTTCCCGGCTTTGGGTTTTACCATTAATGTACTGTCCCTCTTAGGTCTGGTTTTGGCCATTGGAATTGTTGTGGATGATGCCATCGTTGTTGTTGAGGCCGTCCAGGTAAATATCGCCAAAGGGATGAACAGCAAAGACGCCACACTTGATGCCATGGCAAAAGTTACAGCCCCTGTTATAGCTACTACACTGGTGTTGATTGCTGTGTTCATACCTGTTGCCGGGATGGCTGGCATCACCGGCTTGCTATACCAGCAGTTTGCGATAACCATTGTGGTTTCAGTAATTGTTTCGTCTGTCAATGCATTGACGCTTAGCCCTGCACTTTGTTCCCTCTTGTTAAAAGAACCCAAACCTTATGGCGGGCCTTTGGGATGGTTCTTTAAAAAATTCAATCAGGGGATGGAAAAAACCACAGACTCCTACATGAGTTTTACCAACGTTGTTGCTCGCAAACTAAAAAGAAGTGTTGTGTTTATTGTTATTGTGACCATTGCAGCAGGTATTTTTGGTGGCATGGTTCCCGGAGGATTTATCCCCGAAGAAGACATGGGTTATTTCTTCGTGAATATTCAATTACCGAATGCGGCTTCACTGCAACGTGCCGATGTTGTTTCGCAGAAAGTAGAAGATATTCTGGCCGAGTTTAAAGAGATTGAATTTGTGACCACGGCAACGGGTTATAGCATGTTGTCGGGAGCCATGACTTCCAATAGTGCCATGATATTTGGCTCCCTGGTCGATTGGTCAGAGAGAGACCTCACGGCCAAAGAAATTATTTTGAAGGTAAATCAAAGACTTGCTACTGAAGTAAAAGGGGCGCAAGTTTTTGCTTTTGGACCGCCTGCTATTCCCGGCTTGGGAAATGGTTCCGGTTTTAGTATCATGCTTCAGGATAAAGGGGGACACACACCGGAATACCTGGCTGAGAATACGATAAAATTCATCAAAGCTGCTAATGATCATCCTGCTATAGGAAAAGCTTTTACTACTTTTCAAGCTAGTGTTCCACAGCGATTTATGGATATTGACAGAGAGAAAGCTTTGAAGTTGGGAATCAACCTCGGTGATTTATACACAACAGTTGGTGCTTTTATGGGAGGCTCCTATGTAAACGACTTTACCCGTTTCGGGAGGTTGTACAAATCCTACATCCAGGCCGAACCACAGTACCGGGTTGATGAATCTCAGATTAATAATTTCTTTATCAAGAATAATGCAGGAAAGATGGTTCCTCTGGCAACGGTTGCTACCATCAGACCCATTTCCGGACCTGACTACACCACCCGTTTTAACCTTTTCCGTTCCGTTGAAGTAACAGGTGGACCTGCTGAAGGGTACACTTCCGAACAAGCCAGAACTGCCTTAAAAGAAGTGGCTGCCGAAGTACTGCCACAGGACATGAGTTATGCCTGGAATGCCATGTCGTTTCAGGAAGAGAAAGCCTCAGGGCAATTGGGAATTATTTTAATGTTTTCACTATTGTTTGTTTTTCTCATTCTTTCAGCCCAATACGAAAGTTGGTCTCTGCCTTTTAGTATTTTGATGGGAACACCCTTCGCCATTTTTGGCGCCTTATTCGCCCTCTGGGCAGGTCGGTTGATCAGCCCTACATTTGAGAACAATATTTTTGCACAGGTTTCTTTTGTTATGCTCATTGGAATGGCGGCAAAAAACGCCATCCTGATTGTTGAGTTTGCCAACGATGAGTTCAAAAAAGGTTTAAGCTTGTTCGATGCCGCCATTACCGCGGCCAAATCAAGGTTCCGTCCTATTTTGATGACAGCTTTCTCGTTTATTCTGGGAGTCTTCCCGCTGGTCATTGCCAGCGGTTCCGGGGCTGAAGCACGCAAAGTTATGGGTATGGCACTGCTTGGGGGAATGACCATTGCTACGTTCCTGGGTGTTTTCCTCTACCCGATGCTGTTCGTCTTTATTGGAAAGATTGCGGGGTATGAAAAAAAGAGGGAACGATTGCAGGCTATTGAGGCAAATGTTGAAAATAAGAATGCAAACAGTAAAAATGATTAGGCCATGAAAAAGATCATAACCATATTCATTTTCGGATTAATCATTTACCTCTCCGGCTGCAAACTGGGGCCTGATTTTGTACAACCCGAATACAACGGACCCGAAACGTTTAGGTTCGATTCAACAACAACAGACACTCTTGTCAACCTCAGATGGTGGGAATTGTTCAACGATCCCGTTCTGGATACTTTAATTAAAAAAGCACTGGAAAACAATAAAGATGTCTTGGTAGCTGCTGCCCGTATTGAAGCAGCACGCGCCAACGTGGGTTTTACAAAAGCCGATCAGTGGCCTTCATTTGGGTTCTCAGCCAATGCAGCCGGAGGAAATTTTGGTGGGGGGCAGTTGTTTGATAACAATGCAAGCAACTTTTCAGCCTATCCTGAAATGTACTGGGAAATTGGCTTCTGGGGGAAATACAGGCGACTTAATGAATCCGCCAGAGCAGACCTGTTGGCTTCGGAATATGGCTTACGTACGATTCAAATGAGTTTGATATCTGCCGTTGCTTCAACTTATTTTACTTTGCTCGACAACAAGGCTAAACTTGAAATCTCAAGAAAAACGCTGGTCTCAAGAGACAGCGGCCTTACGATTATCCAGGCGAGGTATGACTATGGTATTATAGCTGAAATTGATCTGAACCAGGCCCAGGTCCAAAAAGCTATCTCACAGGCAGCTGTACCCGTTTACGAAAGAGCAATTGCTTATACGGAAAGTTCGATGAGTATCTTACTTGGAAAATATCCCCAGGAGATTATCTCCGGCATCCCCTTGATCGAACAGGAGGAACCTCCTAAGATTCCTGAAGGACTAACTTCTGAATTACTGTTACGCCGCCCTGATGTGCAGGAGGCTGAAGCAAAGTATGAAGCGCAGAATGCCTTAATTGGTGCTGCCCAGGCGATGCGCTGGCCATCCTTGAACATAACCGGATTGCTTGGCTATGCCAGCAATGATCTGCTGGCGCTGAACACTGGGGGACTGGCGTGGGCTGCTGCCGGGTCGCTGACAGGCCCGATATTCCAATTCGGTAAAAACAAACGGCGTGTCGATATAGAAAGAGCTAATGCATTAGCTGCATTAAGAAACTACGAAAGCGTGACTATTCAAGCCTTTAAGGAAGTGGAGGATGCGCTCATAGCCATTCAGACACTAAAAAAGGAACTTGCTGCACAAAGACTACGCAATAATGCCGCAATAAATGCTGAGTTCTTATCTAACGAACGTTATGATAAAGGACAAACCAGCTACTTAGAAGTATTGGAATCTCAAAGGCAGTCTTTTGATGCTCAGCTTCAGTATTCCCAAACAAGAAGAGACCTTCTTAGTGCACATGTTGCTTTATACAAAGCTCTTGGCGGAGGCTGGTTGTCGCCGGAAGAAGAAAAGGCCTATATTGAAGCTCAGCAATCAGCTGACTCTACAGGACGAAAGAGATAAGATGAGCTTTTCTTTTTCAACTCATCAAAACTGATAAAGAGGTTTGTGGGCCCCATAGAATAAGGTGCCACCTCGTACGGATTGTAATGCAATAAATATCCATTATCGTCTATGCCTATGTTAGCAGGAAGTGCAAATTCATTGTCCGGAAAACCGAATCCAGCTTTTTCCAGATCTTCGCCGGGTGTTAGATTTCTTTTCTTGCGGAATTTTTGCTCGGCCAGAGAAATGAAGAGCTCTTTGTTTTCAACCCGGTCAAGCAAATTAACATAAGCACTTGTATTGATGTCAAATGTCATGTACGATGTATTTAGTGAACCATGTGCTCCTCCCATATATGATTCGGAAACCATTTTCAAGCAGACAACATCTTCGTTCTCGTATATAACATGACTTATCATACGAACATTCCACACCTGAGGCGATTCAGGAAATTCTTTTTTAAATTCCTTGTAATCATTCAAAATGTGTTGCGCTGCCGCTTCAAGATCAACCAGTGTATTCGATTCGGCATCTCCAAACCCTAAAACATCAGCCATCCGGTGATTAAGAAAGCTGTTTGCTTTTGTCATCTTTTCACTTTCAAATACAGGATACTCAAGTAATATATGAGTGCAGTTTTCCAGCGTATCCACCGAACACCCTTCTTCTGTAACAAATAATCTTTCAATGGAATATTCTTTTTGTTCAGCAGTGATTTTCTTAGTTTCTTTTTCTTCTTTATTTATTCCTCTTTTACATGACAACAGGTAAAACAGCAGAACAACGGCCAGCGGTAACCATGTTAGTTTCTTCATAATATCCTCGTAATAATTCTTTCCAAAGTTAGTTTTTTTTGTATTAATTTTGGTCTCTCACGAAATAGAACAAACTATGAATATCATTGAAAAAATTATAGCGAACCACTCGGATAAAGATTTTGTAAAACCCGGTGATATTGTGGATATAGGGATAGATGCCCGTGTTGCCAGAGACTTCGGCGGACCGAATGTCATCAAAAACCTGGAAGATAATAACCTAACGCTTGACGATGTAAGCAAAACATTCTTCACCTTCGACACCAACCCTACAGGAAGTGATCAGAAATATGCTGTTAACCAGCAAACGATCAGGGTATTTGCCCGTAGACACGGTGTTAAAGTATATGATATCAACAACGGTATAGGTACACATACGCTCATCCAGAATGGTTTATCCTGGCCCGGTTCCACGGCTGTAACAACCGACTCACACGCCAATATCCTGGGTGCCATTGGAGCATTCGGACAAGGTATGGGCGATAAGGATATTGCCGTAGCTTTTCACCGTGGAAAAGTGTGGTTTAAAGTTCCTCCTTCAGTTAAGATCACATTAACAGGTGAACTACCCGAACATGTAACGGCCAAAGACATCGTGCTGAACTTACTGCACCAGTTCGGTGCCAATAGTTTGTTGGGATATTCGGTAGAATTTTACGGTGAACCAGTAGACAAACTCACACTCGACCAGCGCATCACCATTGCTTCGATGGGTACGGAGATGGGTGTGATCATTCTGCTCTTCCCTCCTAATAAAGCTATTATGGACTATTGTACATCGAAAACAGGAAGGAAACTGGAGAAAATTGAAGCTGGCAGCGATGCTGTTTATGAAAAAGAATATACTATTAACGTAGGCGACTTTGTTCCCATGGTCAGCCGGCCGGGAAAGCCCCACGATACGGTGGATATTGAGCAGGAGAAAAAAGTGAAGATCGACTCCGGATTTATCGGCAGTTGCACCAACGGGCGTATTGAAGACATGCGGGCTGCTGCTGAAATCCTTAAAGGTCGTAAAGTAGCGCCTGGCGTTGTGTTAAAAATCGTTCCGTCAACGGATGAAATCTGGCAGCAATGTCTTGATGAGGGCATTATTAAAACATTTAAAGAAGCCGGTGCTTTAGTCTCCAACGCTGGTTGTGCCGGATGTGCTGCAGGGCAGGTAGGACAAAACGGGCCGGGAGAGATCACCATTAGCACAGGTAACAGGAATTTTCCCGGCAAACAGGGAAAAGGAGAAGTTTATCTGGCTTCCCCCGCTTCGGTAGCAGCATCGGCTGTTGCAGGCTATATCACCAGCGAAGATGACATCCCGGAGGAGCCGGCTACTTTCGATTTTGAATTTCGGTCAGAAGAGTTGAAAAAACATACTGAAGAACACCACAAGAAACATGGAGAAAAACCCTCCCTTGTGAAGGGCCGTGTGTGGTTGATCAGCAAGGATGATATTGACACCGACATGATTTACCACAACCGTTATTTGCAAATCACCGACCCCAATGAGATGGGACAATATATTTTTGATAACCTCGAAGGATATGAAGATTTTGCTAAAAAATGCAAACCTGGTGATATAGTGATTACGGGCAAAAACTTTGGCGCAGGGAGTTCGCGACAACAGGCAGTGGACGGTTTTAAAACACTGGGGATTCAGGCCATCATTGCGGAATCATTCGGCGCTATATACGAGCGTAACGCCATCAATGCAGCATTCCCCATATTGACCTATGAAAACCTGAAAGAAGCACAGGTAGAAGACGGCGATGAGATTGAGGTTAATTTTCAAACAGGAGAATTAACAAACAATTCGAAAGGTATCTCAGTGAGAATTGAACCGTTTTCTGATGTACAGATGGAAATTTATCAGAATGGGGGACTTTTTTAGCAAGTGTTGATCACGGTTGTAGCTGGTTATATTCCATCCAGTAGTTATATTGCTGAATAACTGCTTTCATGATTTTTTCCATCTTCCGGGCTTTTTCTTTATCAATATCGAGTAAATTAAACTGCTGTTCAGGATCTTTTCGGTTATTGAATAATGACATGCTGTTTTCCCCGTCAAAAAGAAGACTGTAATCGCCTTCTGTCAGCTGATAAAATCCATCCAGATATTCAAACGCTACATGCTTTGCATGGTCGTCAAAGACGCTGTTGCCAAAGGCCATAAACGGCTTATTATATTTCAGATAGTCCAGTACAGAAGGCATCACATCCGTTTGCTGGGAAGTCATCTTTAAAATACCTTTTAAACTATCACCCGGAAAATAATAAAGAATGGGAATGGCATACCGTCCTGCTGTATTTTTATAATAAGTCACCTGTTCGAGCTGCAACTTTAGGGCTTCTTCTTTTTCCATCGAGTTATCTTCTTCACTTACCGAATGGCCCGGATGGTCTGCCAGGATAACAAACATAGTATGCTTAAACCAGGGCATTTTTGAAGCTGTTTCAAAAAAATTTTCCAGCGAATAATCTGAATACCTGACAACCCTGTGCAGCGGCACCGGTGTTTCAGGAAACATCTGCTCATAAGCTTCCGGCACATCATACGGGCTGTGCGAACTGAGTGTGAATTCAAAGGCGAAGAAAGGCTGTTTGAACGAGTTCAACTTTTCGGCCATATATTGCAAAAAAGCATCATCATAAATGCCCCAGTAACCGTCATAATCATGGTTACCGGAATTTTCCCGGTCGTACTCAATGTGCCCGTAATAATTGTTAAAACCTGCCATATCCGAAAAAGCATCAAAACTCATAGTTCCGTTATTTCCACCATGAAAGAATGCCGTTTTGTAACCTTCATTGTTGAATATCTCAGCCAGGCTGTTAATCTTGTTCGTGTTATATACCGAGGCAATGAACGGGTCATTCATCAGGTCCGGAATTCCAGTAATAACGGCAGGAATAGCATCAATAGACCTCAAAGCATTGGAATAAGCATTAGTAAACAACAAAGATTGCTGCATCAACGAATCAAGAAAAGGCATATATCCCTTGTACTTGTTCAGGTAACCACTATATTCTTTGGAAAAACTCTCCAGCAGCAAAACCACTACATTCATTCTTCTGAAAGAACTGTCCGCATAATTAAACTGATGTATTACAGGATATATTTTTTCACATTCCTGCGGCGTATAATATTGCTTCTGGGGCAAAGTCTGGCGACCATAAGTTGTCATGATGGCAAAAGGAGTATTAAGCACCAACGGCACCTCTTTAGCCGGTACATACATCGAAGCATGAATTACAGATAACGGTTTGGGCTGCGCACCTCCTCTGGCACCGACAACAGTGAGCCCCAGCAAAATTATAAAAGCAAATATCTGGTACAAAGCACTCCGAAACCTGATATGTTTTAGAAATAGGTTTTTTACCTGGCTGCTATCTGCTTTCGGATAAAAATACCAGGCTGCAACAGTAAGTACAATCCAGGTCACAGGCACATACCAGTAGGACACAATAAAGCGCGGAATCAGAGACAGATCATTCCCGCTTTCTGCGAAGAACTTCAAAATATAGGCTGTTGAACGTTTTAAAGTAAAATCAAAAAAGCGGGCATCGCTGAGATTAATGAGTAACAGGAAAGAGTTGATTATCAAAAAATAATACTTAATAACAACCTGATATATTTTATGATTTTTCCACCTGCCTCCCGGAATTACATGCATGAGTATTACAGGAAAATTAAGGTAAACGATCACGGACATATCAAATCGAATTCCGATGATAAAGTCCTCCAGCAATTCGCCAAAACTTATGCCTGAGAAATGAGTGTAATTTAAAATCAAAAAGAACAAACGAGCCAGAGAAAACAAGACAAACGCCAGCAACAAGCGCCTAAACAGAAGAATAATCTGCCTGTTATACTCCTTCATAGCTGATATTTTGTATTAAAAATCCATTCATCTAAATTTACTAATTCTTACCTCTATTCGCCCCATCGCCTTTTTTCGCCCAGTCGCCTTAGTCGCCCTTTTTCGCGCTCCATCGCCCTTTTTCGCCCAGTCGCCCAAGTCGCTCCCTACGGCCTCACCACAATATACCCCGGATACTCCTGTATTTCAGAACCCACTTTATAATACGGTTTCAATTGCAATTTAATATCCAGTTGCTTTAACTTTTCTTTATCATTGAGATGAAGCACCAAATCGAGAATTTGCTGTAAATTATCATTTGTTGCCAGCTTTAATATGTCAAAATCAACCGATACTAGAAAAGTTGTTGACTGACCGGGAAGTACTTCCACAGCATGATTTATTTTACCGGCTCCATATCTGTTATTTTTCATGTACAGTTCCCAATCAAGACCTGAAATTCCTGCTTTCATACTTTGGTTATTAGTTGCTTTGATGGACACATCCATAGTTACCGGCAAACTTCCAGAAAGGACCTGTTGTGTTAATGATACAATATCAAACGGATTGATATCTGACAGTTGTTGGATATTTTTCAGCGACACCCCTCCTACCTTATCCATTCCTACGCGGTCAATCGAAAAATTGCACTGGGCAAATTGCATCACATCGCTTGCCTGTTGCAATACATCACAGGAAGTTAACCAGAACAAGGCGATAAACAAACTGATATAAACTTTGTATTTCATTTTTTATGATTTTGCCTGACGTTTACGGTCATGTTCGTTAAGTAATATTTTCCTTAAGCGCAGGGAGCGCGGGGTGACCTCCAGATACTCATCCTCACGGATTGACTCCATATACTCTTCCAGAGAAAAGCGAATTGGCGGTGGGATAAGCACCTTATCATCCGAACCCGACGCACGCATATTGCTCAGTTTTTTGCTCTTATTCACATTCACCACAAGGTCGCCTG
>DGOT01000012.1:0-5502 GCA_002389465.1 Bacteroidales bacterium UBA4459
TGGTGTCCTGATATTCATCGACCAATAAGTAACGAATTTTGTTTTGCCATTTTTCCAGGACTTCGGGAAACTGCTGGAAGATTAATACAGGCAATAAAATTAAATCATCGAAATCAACAGCGTTATACGCTTTTAAACTGCGCGTATAGTCGGCGTATAATTGAGCTGCATCAATATCTTCTGAGTTCACATGGTTTTTGGCCTGCTCAGGAGTGATAAAGGCATTTTTCCATTGACCAATTTTCCCTGAATAAATATCAACACTATCGATATCGTAATTTGTCTGGCTATGTGTGATCAGATTTTTTAGCAGCGTGATTTTATCTTGCTCATCAAATAGGGAAATACTTGCTTTGTATTGCAAGGTTTTGTGTTCTTTACGCAGAATGTCTAACCCCAGAGAATGAAAGGTTGAGACACGTAAGCCACGGAGTTGTTTATCATCTAATAATTTACTAACACGCTCTTTCATTTCCCGTGCTGCTTTATTGGTAAACGTTAGCGCAGCAATATTGCGTGCTGCTAGGCCTTGCTTGATAAGATAGGCAATTTTTTCGGTAATCACCCGGGTTTTACCACTGCCTGCACCTGCGAGTACGAGCAAAGGACGGTCGATAGTTTTAACAGCGTGGGATTGTTCGGGGTTGAGTTTTGGCATTAAGGTTGACGGTCTAATTTTCGATAGCCGATGGCTTCACTTAAATGGGGGATTTCTATTTGTTCTGAGCCCGCTAAATCGGCAATAGTACGCGCCAATTTTAAAATGCGATGATAGGCGCGATGCGACAGGCCAAAGCGATTCATTGCCTGTTCTAATAGTTGGTGGCCTTGTTCAGAAAGTGTGCATATTTGTTTGACGTCGGCAGCTGACAGCTTGCTATTTGCCTTGCCTGAACGTGTCATGGCTATATTACGTGCCTGAATAACGCGCTGGCGTATCGTTTCGCTGGACTCTTCGCCTTCTGGCGAGCCTTTGCGTAATATTTCATGTGAAACACGGGGAACTTCCAGGTGCATATCTATCCGATCTAATAAGGGGCCGGAGATTTTAGCACGATAGCGTGAGACTTGCTCGACGCTACAGTGACATCGGCCAGACGGGTCGCCAAGATAGCCACATGGGCATGGGTTCATAGCCGCAATTAACTGAAATCGAGCGGGAAAATCTGCCTGTCTTGCCGCACGAGAAATAGTGATATGGCCTGTTTCTAATGGCTCACGTAATACCTCCAGAACTTTACGATCAAATTCGGGTAATTCATCCAGAAATAAGACCCCGTTCTGAGCCAGCGATATTTCACCGGGTTGCGGATAAGTACCTCCACCCACCAAGCCCGCGTCACTTATGGTATGATGCGGCGAGCGGTACGGACGGGTTGTGATCAACGAGGATCCGGACTGAAGGATACCAGCCACCGAATGAATTTTGGTGGTTTCCAGCGCTTCCTCCAGCGACATTGGCGGCAGGATGGAAGGCAGGCGTTTTGCCAGCATGGTTTTTCCTGATCCCGGTGGGCCGATCATGATCACGTTGTGACCACCTGCTGCAGAGATCTCCAGCGCTCTTTTTATATTTTCCTGTCCTTTGACATCATCAAAATCAAAACCGTACCTATCCAGCGTTTCCTTCAGTTTTTCACCGACATCCACTACGATCCTCTCTGGGCTGGTTTTTTGTTCCACAAAGGAGATCACATCCAGAATATGGCTAAATCCGTACACATCCAGTCCTTCCACAATGGCTGCTTCACCGGCATTCTCTTCCGGCAGGATCAATCCCTTAAAGCCCGCTTCCTTTGCTTTTAAAGCCATCGGCAGAGCACCGCGTACAGGGTTTAGACCTCCGTCCAGCGAGAGTTCGCCCATGATCATGTATTGATCCAGCAAATCACTTTCTATCTGCGATGATGCAGCAAGTACGGCAATAGCTATTGGCAGATCATAAGCCGAGCCTTCCTTTTTGATATCGGCCGGTGCCATATTGATGGTGATCCTTTTTCCCGGATAACGATAGCCAATGTTCGACAGGGCAGCTACTAACCGATGCTGGCTCTCTTTGACAGCATTGTCGGGCAAGCCAACCAGGTGGAACTTACTCCCTTGGCTCGCGTTCACCTCAATGGTGATCAGGATGGCATCAATACCCTGGATGGCACTGCCGTATGTTTTTACAAGCATAAAAACGGATTAATTATCGCCTAACAAATGTATAAAAATCGGTTGAGAGATTCAGCGAAGAAGAAAATAAACAATTTGGTTCTTTTTACGGTTTATATCCCGACTGTTGCAAGATGGTCTGGGCATCATCCAGTTCCATCAATTCCTGCAAACTTGTTTCAGGATGACGGAGCATAAATTCCTTAACAATTTGCCAACCGATAAAAATCCCCAGCCGTGCGGGAGAATCGCTGGAAAAACCTTTAGTGAACGGGCCATCATTGATCAAATTTGACTGGGTGTCGAAATCGGAGACGTAGAGCAATTCATCATGTACTAAAAAAGCCCAGACATTCTTTTCATTTTCCACGGCCCAATCAAATTTTTTCTTTGTATAGCACATCTTTACCGTGTCAGGTGTGCCAGGTAAAACAGCATCGAGGTAGTAAAGCATCTTACCGCCGGCTACCATTCTGTCAAGTAAAGTTTTCATTGCCGGATTTGACCAGACCTCCTCGAAATAAAGAGTCTTCATTACATCAGGCATAATGTAATCAGGAGCCATACATCTGATTTTATACCGTGGCAATCCCAAATGCGGATAGAGGAAAAAATCGCTCCCCAGGTACACATCCAGAGCCACCACCAACACTGAATCTTTTAGCCACACCGGCCGTTCGTAATACATATCCGACACATACGTATAAACCTGCGGTATGTTGTTTTCCGGAAAAAAATAATGGTACCGGCTGAACGCTTTAGAAAGGCTTTTTTCCAGTTCATTCAAATCAGGATATACCTCCATTGTTTTTTCATAGATGCGGCGCACCTGCGTGTCGGCAACAAATGAATAGAGTTGGTTTGTGTTGGCCGTATCGTTCAGATCGGCATCCAGAAAGTAGGGGAATTCAGGCTGTATTCTCTTCAGATCTTCCGTAAAACTTGCTGTATCCAGTTGGAACAGAGCCTGGCCATATCTTTTAATATGCACCTGCATATCAGATAAATTGGCCGGGTTCACCTGAATAGCTTTTTGCTCCTTATTCCGGCAGGAAATAACGGCGAATAACGCCCACACCCCTATAACAATCTTTATATGCAGCGACATAGAAACTCTTTACGTGAAAATAAACCCGAAGAGAAGAACAATTAGAGGATCTTCCAGCCAACCGTTACCATAAATAAATTCGACTTGCTGCTAAGCGATCTACCTTCGTAGTTGAAATCTTTCAATATATTGTTGAGGCCTCCCATATATTTAACGTCAATGGCAAACATGAGCACATCTACACCCAGCCCGGCATCCCATTGCCAGACAATACCGGAAAAATCATCCTCCTGAGGCAACGCATCGTAATAATTAGCGTCTCCTCCTGTTGTTGTAATTGTGGTTTTTGTATTGAAATTAGCTACAACTCCACCAAATAACCTTATGTTCACAACTTTAAGATTGATGATCCTCCACCCTATGTTTACAGGCACCTGAATAGTGTTGAGCTTGATATTCTGCTTGATCGGCGAAAGATTCCCCAGCGAAGGATATTTAAAAACACTTCCTTGCGTCAGCCAGTTAATCTCCGGTTGCACATATATTTTTTTACCAAACCGGAAAAAAGCACCGACTAAAAAATTACTTTTTAAAGAATTCGAAATGGAATCTTTGTCGATAGACAAGTTAGAACCCGTATAACCAATCTGCGGACCTACGTGAAACTGGGCATAAGATGCTGCGGTGATAACAATTGCAATAAGTGTAATGACAATTTTTTTCATAATTATGAGTTTTTATTAATCAACCAAAAATAAACATTTGATTTGCATATAACGTAAGAAGTGCAAAAGAAATTATCAATTGAATGTTAATAGTTAACTTTGCTTAAACTTTTTGTTCATGAGAAAAATTGTTTTTGTCGTTTTTCTGTTTACGACGTTCAACCTGACAGCACAGCACAAACCTTTTCAATTCGGGTTTAAAGGAGCAGCTAACATTGGGTGGTTCGGCAGCAACGCAAAAAATTACAGCAATGAAGGCGTAGAATTCGGAGGTTCGTGGGGGTTTGTTGCTGATATTTACCTTATGGAAAACTATTCGTTTACCACTGGTTTTGATGTGGTCTATTTAAATGGATCCATGAGCTATCCGTATGCCATTCAGGATACAATAGACAATGTTACAACAGGCCGGATGGAAAGCAAATTCAAAACAAAATATGTTGAAGTTCCGATTATTTTTACCATGAAAACCAAAGAAATCGGAAAGCTGAGGTACTTTGGACAGATCGGATTTGGCATGGGGTTCTTACTTAATGCCAAAGCGGATAACACCTTTACTCCTGACAATGGGAGTGAACAAGTTAGTGAGGAGGGAGCACATTCAGATTTATTTAAAACCACCCGCCAATCACTAATTATCGGGGCCGGAATTGAAATTCCCTTATCCGGATCAACCTATATACGTACCGGAATTAAATACGACAATGCTTTTATCAACGTGATGAAAGGAAATAACAGGGCAGATTTGACTGTTGCCAACGATGCCCGGAATAATTTTATGGAGTTAAATTTGAGTATCATATTTTAAACTGCCGTACCCGTGAACATAGCTTTAGCACAACTCAACTATCACATAGGCAACTTTGAACGTAATGCTGAGAAGATGATCAAAAGTATTCGCCAGGCTGAGAAGCAAGAAGCCGACCTTGTAGTATTTGCCGAACTGGCTGTATCCGGTTATCCTCCGCGTGATTTTCTCGAATTCAGAGACTTTGTCAACCGATGTAACGAATCGGTGGATGAAATCGCGAGCCATTGCACAAACATAGCCGCTATTATCGGGCTGCCTACATACAATAGAGGAGACAAGGGGAAACCTTTGCATAATTCGGCAGCATTTATTGCCAACGGGAAGGTACAGCAATTGGTCCATAAATCATTATTGCCGAACTACGATATCTTCGACGAGTACAGGTATTTTGAACCCAATAAGAGTTTTCAGCTTGTCGAACTCAAAGGTAAAAAAATAGCATTGACCATTTGTGAAGACTTATGGAATATTCAGGACAATCCGCTGTACACCATCAACCCGATGGACGGGTTAAAAAAACTTAATCCCGACCTGATTATCAATATTGCGGCCTCTCCTTTTAACTATCACCAGATCGAGATACGTACCGACATACTCAGGCGTAACGCTAAAAAATACAAACTTCCTTTGTTTTATGTGAACCACGTAGGAGCTCAAACAGAACTGATTTTTGACGGAGGTTCGCTGGTAATGAATAAAAAGGGACAGGTAGTTGACGAGTTAAACTATTTTGAAGAAGACCTGAAAATTTATGATGTTGA
>DGOT01000012.1:5629-5886 GCA_002389465.1 Bacteroidales bacterium UBA4459
GGCTTATCAGGCGGCATCGACTCAGCTTTAACGGCTGTTCTGGCGGCAGAAGCACTGGGCCATGAACATGTGTACAATGTATTGCTTCCTTCCGAATTCTCAAGTGAACATTCCGTAAAGGATGCCGTTGAACTGGCAGAGAACATGCAGATGCCTTACGATATTATTTCCATTGAGGAAGCCCGTCAAACTGTTGAACGTACGCTGAAGCCCTATTTCAAAGAATTACCGTTTAATATTGCCGAAGAAAACATCCA
>DGOT01000043.1:0-8396 GCA_002389465.1 Bacteroidales bacterium UBA4459
AAACAGATTTTCTTTTTTAACGTTCCATGTACTGATTTTATTTACGCATTTTTTCAAGGTGGAAGCCCCCCATTTCGATAGTACTCGATAACAATAAATCATTCATGGTTGTAATGCAATCTTTCTTCATCGTTTAGGACGCAACTGATATAAAATGTGTAAAGAGCCCGCAAGACTCTTTTTTATTTCCGATAATTAGTAACTTGCCGCCCGATTCAAAACCGGCCACATGAACATTGGAATAACAGGTGCCAACGGGCACATCGGCGCCAACCTGACCAGGATATTACTGAAACAGGGCTATCAGATTAAAGTCCTTGATTACAACGACACAAAAGGCATCGAAGGCCTGGATGTGACTAAAGTAAAGGGAAACCTTAACGACCCCGGCAGCCTCGATCGTCTTTGTGAAGACGTAGACGTGCTGTATCATCTGGCAGCTTACATATCTATAGGCAACGAATCCTACGACTTACTGCATAAAGTAAATGTGGAAGGCACGCAGAACCTGGTTCGCGCAGCCAAAAAAGCAGGGGTTAAAAGGCTTGTCTATTTCAGCACCATCCATGTGCTGGACCACCACCCGCTGGACCAGCCGCTGGACGAAACGCGCCCGCTCGTCACCGACTCACCGCAAGCTTACGAGCGCACCAAATCAATCGTCGAAAAGTGGATCCTTACGCAACATTCCGATGACTTCGAGATCGTTATTATAAATCCTACCGCTGTGGTCGGTCCGGATGACTACAAGCCCTCGCTGATGGGACAAATGCTCCTGAAACTCTACAAGGGTAAACTGCCGTTTTTGGTTCCCGGCGGCTACAACTGGGTGGATGTACGCGATGTGGCCGCAGCATCGGCCAATGCACTTACCAAAGGGCGCAGCGGCGAAAGTTATATCCTGTCAGGCGGATGGCACAGCCTCAAAGAAATTGCCTATGTTATGGAACAGGGAACAGGGAAAAAGATCAGAAGTATAATCCTCCCCTACCGGATGGCTTATATCGGCGTTCCCTTTATTAAAATGTGGTCGGCCCTTACCAGGCAGAAGCCGCTCTACACCAAAGAATCGCTGGACATCATCCGTCAGGCGAACAAAAACATACGGAACGACAAAGCCCGGAAAGAACTGGATTACAGCCCCCGGCCTTTTTCAGAAACCATTACCGACACCATGAACTGGTTTAAAGAAAACAAATATATTTAGCCATGATTTCGGAAACAACATATGTTACCGCCCTCTTTCTGTGGATGGGCCTTGCCGTAGTTATTTTTCCTGTTTTACTGAAAATTACGGTTCCTTACGGCAGACATACCACCAGCACCTGGGGGCCGACCATCAGCAACAAACTGGGGTGGTTTGTTATGGAACTACCGGCCGTAGCCATTTTTTCGTGGTTCTTTTTCACAGGGCCGGTAGAAAAAACCATCCCTCTCTACATATTTTACGGAACTTTTACGCTGCATTACCTGAACAGGATGATCGCTTTTCCGCTCCGCATGAAAGACAAAGGGAAGCGTATGCCGCTAGCCATTGTGGGCCTGGCCATTTTTTTCAATATTTTCAACGGTTTCTTTAACGGATACTGGTTTGGCTACCTGACGCCGGCTTATGAGAACTCTTGGCTTCTGGAACCGAAATTCATCGCTGGAGCCGTGCTGCTGCTTGCCGGTATGCTGATAAATACGACTTCCGATCAAAAATTACTGAGCCTGCGTAAAGGAGGCCGGAAAGGATATTACATTCCGTACGGGGGCATGTTTACCTATGTTTCTTCGCCCAACCTGTTGGGTGAGATCCTTGAGTGGCTGGGCTGGGCGATGATGAGCTGGTGCCTGCCGAGTTTCTCTTTTGCCTTATGGACGATGGCCAACTTGATTCCCCGGGCGCTCGACCATCACCGGTGGTACAGGAAGCGCTTTCCTGACTATCCGAAGGAACGAAAAGCGATCATTCCGTTTATCTTGTAACAAGTAGAAAAAAATTGTTTGCAGATATCTGCTTTTCTCTAATTTTGCCTTCAATAAAACACAGATGACACCACAGCCGGGAGCCTTATTGTCAAAGATCGATTCGCCTGAAGACCTGAAAAAACTTCGGCCGGAGCAGCTTGTGATGCTGGCAGACGAGCTGCGCGATTTTATTCTGGACATCACCTCGGTACATCCCGGACACCTCGGGTCGAGCCTCGGCGTAGTAGAGCTTACCATTGCGCTGCATTACGTGTACAACACGCCTCACGACAAACTGATTTGGGATGTTGGCCACCAGGCATACAGCCATAAAATTTTAACCGGACGTAGGGATGTTTTTCATACCAACCGCAAGTGGCAGGGAATAAGCGGCTTTCCGTCAGTTGACGAGAGTATCTACGACGCCTTCGGCACCGGCCACGCATCCACTTCCGTTTCGGCAGCACTGGGTATGGCCATTGCTTCGCAGCTGAAAGGAGAAGGCAACCGGCATCATATAGCTGTTATTGGCGATGGCGCCATCACCGGCGGTATGGCCTTCGAAGGCTTTAACAACACGGGCGTTTCCCATGCCGACATCCTGGTTATTTTAAACGACAACGGGATCTCTATCGATAAAAACACCGGGGCATTAAACAGCAGCATGCTGAAAGAGAGCAACCTGTTCAAAGCGATGAACTTCAAATATTTCGGCCCTGTTGACGGGAACGATGTCGGCAAACTTGTAGAAGTTCTTTCGGATATCAAAGAAATAAGCGGCCCGAAATTACTGCACGTCATCACCAAAAAAGGAAAAGGCTTTGAGCAGGCCGAGAAAGAACAGACGAGGTTTCATGCGCCCGGAAAGTTCGACCGCAAAACCGGCAAACAGATCGGTGCCGACACAAACTTCGCCACCTACCAGGAAGTGTTCGGAGAAACGATCATCGAGATTGCCGAAGAAAACGACAAAGTAGTGGCCGTCACCCCGGCCATGCCCACAGGATCCTTTCTCATTGATATGATGGATAAAATGCCCGGCCGGGTTTTTGACGTAGGTATTGCCGAGCAGCATGCCGTCACTTTTTCGGCAGGTCTGGCCATCAGCGGGCTCAAACCTTTTTGCGTGGTCTATTCCACGTTTCTGCAGCGTGCCTACGACCAGGTTATCCACGACGTGGCTCTGCAAAAACTACCGGTAGTATTTTGCATCGACCGGGCAGGGCTTGTTGGCGAAGACGGAGCCACCCACCACGGCGCGTTCGACCTGGCATACATGAGCAACATCCCCAATATGGTGGTGGCAGCGCCCTTTAACGAAGCAGAACTGCGCCACATGATGTACACTGCCTCGGAATATTCCGGCGGACCGTTCTCGATCCGCTACCCGCGAAATTTTGGTGTGCTGGAAAACTGGAAGTCGGACCTGCATGAGCTGGAGATCGGTGTGGGGCGGGAGATTATTTCCGGTGAAGAGGTGGTGATCCTCAGCCTCGGGCATGCCGGAAACATGGCGCTACAGGCCTCGAAAGAACTGACCTCCGAAGGCATCAATGCAGGGGTTGTGGATATGCGCTTTTTAAAACCGCTGGATGAAAAACTGCTGCACCGGATGTTTGAGAAATATACGCACATCGTCACCCTGGAAGATGGCATCGTCACCGGAGGATTAGGCAGTGCCGTAACACAATTTAAAAATAAATCAGGCTACCCAAACAAAGTGACTTCCTTAGGCATTCCCGATAAATTTATTCTGCATGGCTCCATTGCCGAGCTGCAAAAATATTGCGATTTCGATGTGGAAAGCATCAAAAGCCGGATACGGAAACTGCTGACAAACACGTAGCAGACATCCTTAATTTACTGCTTCAACGTATGTTTTTTATTGTATTTTTGCCCTTTAACCAAAATCCGGTGATCGCTTCATGTATGAGTTTATAAAAGGTACCCTGATTGAGAAAAATCCGTCGTATGTTGTTTTAGAAAACAATGGAATCGGTTATCTCGTAAACATCTCGTTAAATACGTTCAGCAAGATAAAAGAGCAAAAGGACGCCAAACTCTTTATCCACTTTTATGTGCGGGAAGACGCCCAGGTGCTGTTCGGCTTCTTCGACGAAACGGAACGGGAGCTTTTCAGGTATTTGCTCTCGGTTTCAGGAGTGGGTGCCAGTACGGCCCGACTGATCTTATCCTCTTTGTCAACCGAAGAATTGTACTCGGCCATTACCCAGGGACAGCCATCTGTTCTTCAGACGGTTAAAGGCGTTGGTGGAAAAACAGCCCAGCGAATTGTCATCGATCTGAAAGACAAACTGACGAAAGCCGAAATAAAGACCGAAAAAGTTGATTTTTCTCACAATACATTAAAGGATGAAGCGTTATCAGGGTTAATGGTTTTAGGTTTTAATAAAACCAGTGCTGAAAAAGCCATCAATAGAGTATTGCAGAAAGGTTTAACAACTAATGTTGAGAGCCTTATAAAAGAGGCGTTAAAAGTTCTGTAGTTAACCAAAAACCGGTCTTCCGGTTTGAGTAAAGGGGAGTGTATTGAATAGGGAAAATAAATATTTTTTCATTATTCGTTTTGTAATTGCGTGGATGATCATTTTGTCGGCGTCGGCTTTCGCTTTTGCTGTGCCCCAGGTAAACTATCCGCCCGACACAATAAGTAGCGGCGACACTTCTCATATCGACCTTATTTTTCCGTTTTCCGACAACACAGGCAATCCCTACCTGGACGGCCAGAATATCAGTCCTCTGTTTCTGCGTGACCCGGAAAATATCGATCGCGAAATAATCTACAATCCCGAGACCGACACCTATGAGTTTGTCAACAAGATAGGTGACTTTATGTACCGTCCGCCTACTATAATGGACTTTGAAGATTATAAGGATTACGACCTGCAGCAAGATATACAAAACTATTGGGACGAACGGGCACAGACAGCCGGAACATCCGACGGCTCGCGTTTGATTCCTAAAATTTATGTGGGCGGCGAAGCCTTCGACCGCATTTTCGGAAGCAACACCATCGACATCAGGCCGCAGGGTTCTGCTGAGGTAAGTTTCGGCATTCTGTCGAACAAACGCGAAGATCCCGCCCTGGACGTCAGGCAACGGCGGACTACCAACTTCGATTTCGATATGCGTATCCAGATGAACGTGGTTGCCAAAATCGGGGATAAAATAGAGTTTAAAGCCAACTACAATACCGAGTCGTCCTTTGACTTTGAAAATACGCTCAAGCTGAAATACGAAGGAAAAGAAGACGAGATCATTAAATTGATCGAAGCCGGTAATGTGAGCTTACCTCTGAGGTCTTCCCTAATCCAGGGGAGCCAGAGCCTGTTCGGAATTAAAACCGAATTGCAGTTCGGTAAAACGCATGTTACGGCACTTTTCTCGGAGCAGCAGAGCGAAACGCAGAATATTACCGTTCAGGGGGGAGCTCAAACAAGTAAATTCGAACTTACCGCCCTCGACTACGAAGAAAACCGGCACTTTTTCCTGGCACATAAATTCAGAGACAATTACGAAAGGGCATTGTCAACGCTGCCCATAGTTACTACCGATATCACGGTCACCAAAATTGAGGTATGGGTAACCAATATAGGTGCGGCCACCGAAGAGAACAGGAATATTGTGGCATTTACGGATTTGGGTGAAGGGAAACGTGCTGATATCCATAATCCGTACATCAATCCGTTGATGAATGGTGATGTTTTACCCAGCAACTGGTCGAACGACATGTTGTACAAGATGGACACAGCCCAGATCCGGGATATTAATTCAGTGACCAACTACCTGACAGGCGACCCCTTCGGCATCGGGCAGAATAATTATTTTGTGTCGGGAGAAGACTTTGTAAAACTTGAAAACGCCCGAAAACTGAGGGAAACCGAATATTCGGTAAACACACGCTTAGGTTTTATTTCGTTGAATACGAACCTCAACCCCGACCAGATACTGGCAGTAGCCGTGCAGTATACCGTGATCGGTTACGACAGCGTATTCCAGATCGGTGAATTCTCCGACCAGGGAAATACAGCACCGAACAACCTGGTAGTTAAATTGCTGAAAAGCAGCAACCCTAATACACAGATGCCCATGTGGGATCTGATGATGAAAAACGTATACTCCATTGGAGCTTATCAGGTGCAGCGCAACGATTTTCGATTGAACATCCTGTATTCTGGTAACGAAGAGGGCGTACCGACCGGGTATTTCACACAGGGACCGGAGGATGTTGTTGGAGTTCCGCTGATTCATTTGCTCGGGCTTGACAACTTAGACAACCAGCTCAACCCTGTTCCGAAAGGAGATGGAATGTTTGACTTTATTGACGGTGCTGCTAAACTGGGAGGAACGTTCCAGGCTTCCAACGGACGCTTGTTCTTCACATCTCTTGAGCCATTTGGCAGCTATATAAGAGACTCCGTATTTCCTGACAATCCTGCCTATGCCGATAAATATGCTTACGATTCACTGTATACAACCACCAAAACAGGTGCTGAACAATTTCCCGAAAAAAACCGCTATATTATTGAAGGAATGTATAAATCCCAGTCGGGATCCGACATCAGCCTCAACGCCCTAAACGTACCACAGGGTTCGGTACGGGTAACGGCAGGTGGTGTTCCGCTTTCTGAGAATGTGGACTATACCGTTGATTACACCCTGGGGAGGGTGAAGATCATTAACGAAGGCCTGCTGAATTCGGGTGTTCCGATTAATGTATCCCTCGAAAGCAACTCGGTGTTCAACATCCAGCAAAAACGAATGATGGGCCTGCATGTGGACCATGAAATCAATAAAGACTTCCATATCGGTGGTACCATACTCAACCTGCATGAAAAACCGTTAACACAAAAAGTAAATTACGGAGACGATCCTATATCGAATACCATCTGGGGACTCGACCTCAGCTACCGCACCGAATCACGCTGGCTGACTAATTTAGTCGACAAACTACCCGGCATCTCTACCAATGAAATATCAAGAATATCTGTTGACGGTGAATTTGCACAATTCATCCCCGGTCACTCCAAAGCAGTGGGAAAAACAGGAACATCCTACATCGATGATTTTGAAGGAGCCCAGTCAACCATCGACCTGAAACATATCGGATCGTGGTTCCTGGCGAGTACACCGCAAGGCCAGCCCGACATGTTCCCCGAAAGCATGTCGTCGCAATTCTCCGACCCGTTAGCCTACGGAAAAAACCGCGCCAAATTCGCCTGGTACATCATTGACCCCCTGTTTTACGACCGCTCGGGCGGATTACGGCCATCCAATGTGGATAAAAATGAGATTTCTAAAAACTCCACGCGCCAGGTACTGGAAACAGAAGTATTCCCGAACAAAGACATTCCCAACGGAACGCCAACTAATATTGCCGTTCTTAACTTTGCCTATTATCCCTCCGAAAGAGGACAATACAACTACGATGTAGATCCTCTCCTCAGTCCGCCTACTGCCGGGCTTGACCAAGACGGAACGCTGGCCGAACCGGAGACACGCTGGGGGGGGATCATGCGTAAAGTCGAATCATCAGACTTTGAAGCTGCCAACATCGAATACATCGAATTCTGGATGATGGATCCGTTTACAGAAGACCCTGACAATTCGGGTGAAATGTACATTAACCTGGGTGAAATATCGGAAGACATCCTGCGCGACGGAAGAAAAAGTTACGAAAACGGCCTGCCCGTATCCGTCGATGTTACCGATGTTGACACAACAACATGGGGGCGCGTACCAACCTTGCAGGCGCTTGTCGAATCGTTCAGCTCGGCAGCAGGCTCACGACCATATCAGGATGTTGGGTATGATGGTATCGCCGATGAAGACGAAACAAATTTCTTTGAAAATTCCTACCTGAATGTCATCCGCCAGAAATACGGCGCCAATTCAGGAGCCTATGAACAGGCTACCGATGACCCGTCGGCAGACAACTACCACTATTTCAGAGGGAGCGATTATGACCAAGAAGCACAGTATTCAAGTGTCACTGAACGGTACAAACAATACAACGGAACGGAAGGGAACTCTCCTACAGATGATATTAACCCGGAATCATACCCCACAGCGCAAACAAACCTGCCTAATGTTGAAGACATCAACCACGACAACACCCTGAGTGAGTCCGAGCGGTATTTCCAGTATAAAGTGAAGCTGGATCCGGCAGAGATGGAGGTGGGGAAAAACCATATTACTGACATTCGCCACGCGCAAAACGTACGGCTGGCAAACGGAGATGTTACCGATGTGGACTGGTATCAGTTTAAAATCCCTGTTCAGAATCCGGATAAGATTGTGGGTAATATCAGCGATTTTCGGTCGATACGGTTTATGCGTGTTTTTATGCGTGGTTTTGAAAAGCCCATCGTTGCCCGTTTTGCCACCTTTGAGCTGGTACGAAGTGAGTGGAGAAGATACCA
>DGOT01000043.1:8438-13462 GCA_002389465.1 Bacteroidales bacterium UBA4459
TTTGTTCTTTCAACGGTGAATATTGAAGAAAACGGCCAACGCCAGCCGGTACCGTACGTGATCCCTCCGGGAATTGAGCGGGAAATTAATTTCGGAACCACCAATTATGTTGCACTGAACGAACAGTCGATCCAACTCGAAACAGACAATCTTCTGGACGGAGATGCGCGAGGAATTTTTAAGACGACCGAATTCGATTTCCGGCAATTCAAAAAACTGAATATGTTTGTACATGCCGAAAAACGCTACGAAGAACAGGACCTGGAATATGGTGATATGACTGTTTTCGTACGGATCGGTTCCGATTTTATACATAATTACTACGAATACGAAATCCCTGTAAAATTTACAGCCTGGTATACATCTATCGACCAGCCTGACTCGATATGGCCCGAGGCAAACAATTTTGACATTGACCTGACAAACCTTGTCCAGGTAAAAGAAAACCGGAACGTTGCCATGCGCCAGCCAAATTCGGATCTTGCCTTATACAAACCCTATGTGGAATACGACGGCAAGGCACGGGTAACTGTTTTGGGAAGCCCGAGCATCAGCGATGTAAAAGGCATACTGATCGGTGTAAGGAACCCAAAACGTAAGGGTACGGGTGCAGATGATGACGGAAACCCGATCAGCTCCATTGTATGGGTTGACGAGTTGCGGCTTACCGACTTTAACGATAAACCGGGATGGGCGGCAACAGGCCGGATTGAAGCAGTTCTGGCAGATTTTGCTCGCGTATCATTCTCCGCTTCACACAGCTCGGCCGGATTCTCCAGCATTGAAAAGAAGATCACTCAAATACCTCTGGAATATGTGACCGATTACATCGTTACCACCGATATGGACTGGGGTAAATTTTTCTCGGAAAAAGCCGGTGTAAATATTCCGATGCATTTTGACTACGGCGTTTCGAAAATAACGCCCGAATACAACCCGCTACAGCCCGATATCATCCTGAAAGAAGACTTGCAAACATATGACGACAAACAGAAAAGGGATTCGGTAAAAAGACTGGTCGAAGATTATACGTCAAGGACAAATGTCAACCTGATGAATGTACGAAAGACCCGTACAGATACTAAAAAGAAACCCAGGGTTTATGATGTGGAGAATTTCGATGTCTCTTTTGCCTATTCCAAGATCAAACACCGGAATATCGACTTTGAATATGACGACCAGAAAGAGTACCGGGGAGGTTTTGGGTATAATTACAACGGACGGCCTAAGAATTACGTGCCGTTAAAAAAGGTAAACGGGATGACTTCCAAACACCTGGCCCTGATTAAAGACTTCAACATTTACCTGTTGCCCAAAACAATCTCGTTCCGGACAGATATGAACCGGCAAATCCACGAAATCTTGTACCGCGATAAAAGCTTCGGCGATGTGATTATCTACCCGACCGTAAACCGTATCTGGAACTGGAACCGTATGTTCAACTTCAAGTATGATTTTTCCAAATCCCTGTCGTTTGAATTCAACACCGGAACAAACGCGTACATCAAAGAACCCACTATGTACCCTGACAAGGACACTGAGGAATGGGATGAGTACAAGCAGTCGATATGGCGTGAAGTAGGTGGATTTGGTACAACGCAGCGATACAATCAGTCGCTCAAAGTTACCTACAACGTCCCCTTGAAAAAAATTCCGATACTTGACTGGATTACAATAGCTGCCAATATCCAGACTTTATATACATGGGCAGCATCGCCGATTTCCATTCAGCCCCGGTTTGGCAACAACATCGAAAACGGGAACCAGAAGCAGATAAACAGCAATGCCGATCTGCAGAATCTGTACAACAAAATACCCTATTTCAAATCGCTGAACCAAACACAGGGAAGATCAAGGTCTTCTTCCCGTGCAAGAGGCGGCGCACAACCAAAGCCAGCGGAAAACGATACAATCAAGCAAAAGAAACAGGCAGGTAAAAAATTCGGTGAGGGGTTGTTAAAAGTGTTGATGTCGGTGAAGAAAGTTTCAGTTACCTGGACACAAGGAAACGGAACTTCGCTGCCGGGCTACATGCCCGAACCCAAGTTTCTGGGCATGGACCTCTCCAATACAGCACCAGGATGGGGGTTCGTTTTCGGAAAGCAATACAACGACTTCCCGCAAAGGGTAGCCGAAAACGAATGGTACTCTGTTGACTCGGCACTGAACAACGCCTACATGCAAAAGATTAATGAAGCCTTATCGTATAAAGTAAATGGTGACATCCTGGGAGTTATCCGCGTTGACCTTGACGGCGACAGGATTTATACGGATAACTATCAATCCTATTTCCGGTATGATGCCGAGGGTGTTTTTACGGAATATTCTCCTGTAAACACCGGTAATTTCAGTATTTCTTATTCCATTATCAAAACCTCTTTCAAGGGGCCGGATGAAAATGAGATCTCTCCGACTTTCGTACAGTTTCTCGACAACCGTTATGTCATCGCCGAACGGCTTGCCCGTGATGATCCTGCCTGGCAAAACCTTCCGGATGACGCCAAGTATTTTTACGACACAATTGCGGGCAGAGAATTTCCTTACGGTTACGGTTCAAACTCACAGCCTGTGCTGTATCATGCATTCCTTTCCGCTTACGGGGGCAGTGATGCGTCTACGGTAGGCATTAGCTCACCTTTCCCTAAATTCCCTTTGCCTAACTGGCGCATAACCATAAGCGGTCTGACGAACATCAAAGCCATAGCTAAGGTATTCCGGAGTTTTAACATCACACACGGCTACCGCTCCATGTTAAGCATCACTTCGTGGCGTACGAATGTGAACTATAAGGAAGACGAACCCGGCCAGGTATTTCAGGACACCTATAATTTTATTTCTAAATATGATGTGGGTGTAGTTTCAGTTATTGAAAACTACAGCCCGCTTATTGGCCTTGACATGACCATGCACAACAGCCTGAATATACGTGCTGAGTTTAAGAAAACGAGAAACCTTTCGATGAGCTTTGTGAATAACCAGCTTACCGAGATTACCGGAAACGAACTGGTGGTGGGACTTGGCTTCCGTGTTAAAGGGCTAAAGTTCCAGATAGCCTCATTTACCGGTAAAAAATCGAACAGGGTGGGCAGCGACCTGAACCTGAAACTCGACTTCGGTATGAGAGATAACAAAACAACCCTGCGAAGAATTGATGAAGACAACAACCAGGTGTCTGCCGGATCGATGCAATACACGCTGAACTTTGCTGCCGACTACATGCTGAGCCAGAGTTTGCAATTGCGGGCATATTACAACTGGACCAGCAACAACCCATACATCTCAGCCCAGTTCCCCAATGCAACGACAAGTGCCGGCTTTACGCTCAGGTTTAATCTGGCGCAATAAGCTAACCGGTAACATGGTGAACATAATTTCTGTGAATATTTCCTGGGCCAAAGGATAAGCAAAACAAAAAAAGTATAAATTTGAAGCACTAAAAAAAACAGAAAATATTATGAATATTCCTGCTGATTTATTGTACACGGAAGACCACGAATGGGTCAAAGTTAAAGGCGATGAAGCGTACATCGGAATTACCGAATTTGCACAGGGTGAGTTAGGTGATATCGTTTTTGTTGAAGTGGAAACAATTGATGAAGAACTTGACAAAGGCGATACTTTTGGAACAATCGAAGCGGTAAAAACGGTTTCCGACATGTTTATGCCTGTAGGAGGCACTGTACTTGAAGTTAACGAAGCGCTGGAAGACACACCTGACGTGATCAACAAAGACGCATACGGTGACGGCTGGGTCATTAAAATAAAAATTGCCAACGCCGGAGAACTGGAAGGATTGCTAAGTGCTGAAGCATATAAGGACACTATTGAATCGTAAACCGGCATGATGATCAGGAGACAATGGTTTACCCTGGCATGGGCATTGTTCATACTGATCCTTACAGGCATTCCGGGTGATCAGATCCCAAAGGTCCTGACATTTCTGGAGTGGCTGTCCCCGGATAAAATGGTTCACCTGATCATGTTTGGTGTGTTGTCGTACCTCATGCTGTACGGTAACCGTCAACAATATTTTAAAAGCAGGAACCGTTCTTATTATATAATCATCGCCGTTCTTATATCTGCTGTTTATGGAATTATTACGGAATTATTGCAGTTTTATGTGTTTATCGGTCGCAATGCCAACGTGTTTGACGGAGCGGCAAATATACTCGGAGCAGCAAGCGGCGGATTGGTATATTTTTTGCAGTTTAATAAAAATAAAAGCAAAACTAAATCTGTTTAGAGATAAATTGTTATTTTAGCAGTTGATTTTTAAGCGTAAAAGCATCAGGATATGGAAGCTAAAAAAACACCCAAAGCGGACCTGGAGAACAAAAAAACTCTATATTTTGAGATCGGGTTAATCCTCGCCTTAGCCATTGTATTGGCTGCTTTCGAGTACAAAAGTTATGATAAAATAACCATCGATCTGGCACAAAGAGTTGCCGATGAAGTAACGGAAGAAATCATTCCGATTACAGAACAAAAGGTAAAACCGCCACCACCACCACCACCAAAACAGGTGACTCAGATCAAAATTGTGGAAGATGATGTTGAGGTGGAAGATGAACTGGATATTGACGTGGAAGCCGATGATGAGACCGTGGTTGACGAATACATTCCTCCTGTTGAAGATGAAGAGGAAGTTTCCGAAGCAGAAATTTTTACGGTTGTGGAATCGATGCCTTCTTTCCCCGGTGGTATGGGTGCGTTGATGAAATACCTTGCTGAAAATATTAAATACCCTCCCCTTGCCAAAGAGAGCGGGATTCAGGGACGTGTATTTATCAATTTTGTGGTGGAACCCAATGGTAGTATTTCCAACGTGAAAGTATTGCGTGGTATCGGAGGTGGATGCGATGAAGAGGCTGTTCGTGTAGTTGAACGTATGCCGAAATGGTCGCCAGGTAAACAACGCGGAAAACCGGTAAGGGTTTCTTATAACTTACCTGTGAAATTTACCCTCCAGTAAAAAAGAAATTGTAACTGATAAAAAAGGCCGCATCAAAGCGGCTTTTTTTATG
>DGOT01000120.1 GCA_002389465.1 Bacteroidales bacterium UBA4459
CCAATGATTTGTTTTGCTGCTGCTATTCCGGCATTAATATTGGCTTCAGCAGTTTGTGCGCCCATTTTTTTTGGGGTGAAGAAACATCTTTTTCCGAATCTTTCTTCCAGTAATTCTTTGTTCTCAGGAGCAATATCCGAAACATAGTTAAAACTGTCATTTTCTTCGAATACCTGAACAAGTCCTTCTTCATCAATTACCTCTTTACGGGCTGTGTTCACTAGTATAGCGCCTTTCTTCATTTTAGATAGAAGTTTGTAATTAATTGATTTTTTCGTGTGCTCGTTGGCAGGAATATGCAAGCTGATATAATTGCATGCAGCATACATTTCTTCAACACTCTTGGCAACGGTAACGCCGTCTTTTTCAATGGTTTCTTTCGGGATGAACGGGTCGAAGGCAACGACTTCCATTCCAAAGCCTTGGGCAATTCGGGCAACGAGCCTGCCTACATGTCCATATGCATGAATGCCGAGTTTTTTTCCTTTCAGTTCTGTTCCAGAGGTACCGTTAAAGTGATTCCGGGCCTGGTAAACCATCATTCCCAGGGCGAGTTCGGCAACGGCATTCGAATTCTGGCCGGGAGTGTTCATCACAACTACGCCTTTTTCTGTTGCTGCTGCCAGGTCAACATTGTCGTATCCGGCACCGGCGCGAACAACAATTTTCAGGTTACCAGCAGCTTCAAGAATTTCACGTGTAACTTTATCGCTTCGGATGATCAAGGCGTCCGCATCTTTTACAGCTTTGGCAAATTCATCTTGGTTGTTGTATTTCTCAAAAAAGACAGCTTCATAACCTGCTGTTTTCAATGTGCTCCTGATTTCGTTAACTGCTGCCGGAGCAAAAGGCTTAACGGTTGCTATGAGTACTTTAGTCATGTTCGTTCTTTTTAATTGTATATGATAAATTAGTTCCTTGCTTTCTTAAAGATTTTTCTTTTCAAACTCCTGCATTGTATCGATCAGGGCACCCACACTTTCCAAAGGAAGTGCGTTATAAGTGGAAGCTCTGAAGCCACCAACTGAACGGTGTCCTTTAATACCTACCATGCCGCGTCCTGTGGTAAAGTCGAAGAAAGGTTTTTCCAGGTTTTCATAGCCCTGGTTCATAACAAAACAGATATTCATCAACGATCTGTCGTTTGGCTCAACAACTGCGGCACGGAACAGTTGATTTCGGTCAATCTCGTCATACAGCAAATTAGCTTTGCGTACGTTTACTTTATTCATTTTCTCAATGCCTCCATTGTTTTTCAGCCATTTCAATGTTTGCAATGCAGCAAAAACTGGTAGCACAGGAGGGGTGTTAAACATGCTCCCTTTATCAATGTGGGTCTGATAGTTCATCATAGTGGGTATTTCACGACCCGATTGGCCTACGATGTCATTCTTAATGATTACAAAGGTGACGCCGGCAGGAGCCAGGTTTTTTTGAGCTCCACCGTATATTAGGGCATACTTTGAAACATCAACGGGTCGGCTGAAAATATCAGATGACATATCAGCAACCAGAGGAATCGGTGAGTTTAGATCCTCTTTAATCTCTGTTCCGTATATAGTATTATTAGTTGTTATATGGAAATAATCGGCATCTTCGGGTATCGTATAATTTTTTGGAATGTAATTGAATAATTTATCTTCTGATGAAGCTACCACATCCACTTCGCCGAATAATTTAGCCTCTTTGATAGCTTTTTTCGACCAGGCACCTGTATTCAGATAAGCAGCTTTCTTTTTAAATAAATTAAATGGTATCATAGCGAACTGGGTGCTTGCACCACCGCCTAAAAACAATACCGAATATCCATCCGGGATGTGAAGAAGATATTTAAACAATTGCTGTGCTTCTTCCATTACGGCCACAAATTCTTTGCTTCTGTGAGAGATCTCCATCAACGACAAACCTGTGCCAGCAAAATCCTTAACTGCTTCTGCAGTTTGTTCAATAGTGAACTCCGGTAATATGGACGGACCGGCATAAAAATTATGTTTTTTCATATCTTTTGTAATTAAGCGTTAAAAAAGTGAGGCAAAGATAAGACTAAAAGCTTTTTTAAAAGAAAAAAAAAGTTAATAATTGTTCTAACTTTGCAATTAAACGCTTCAGTATGATTCCGCTTAACAAAAGATTAGAAGCATTTGAGTGTCTGGGAAAAGTTCTGGTTGACATAGGAGAAAATACACCCCGTGTGGAGATTCACGACAGGGAGGTGGTGGATAGTTGTCTTGAAGTAAATAGATTGGCCACAGAGTCAACTCGTTATAACGGTTGGTTTGACGAGGTAAATGTACGGCGCATGCTGTATTCGTTGGGCGAAAGTTTACAGAAAGAGAATCTATTACTTTGGACAGACACATACAGAACTACATTGTTGAAACAAAGAGAAGAGAAAACGGTAGGCGTAGTTATGGCTGGAAATGTGCCTGCAGTCGGTTTCCATGATTTTCTGACGGTGCTGATGAGTGGTAATAAGTTAACGGCCAAACTCTCTTCCGATGATGTCAAACTGCTGCCTGCCATCGCAGAAATCCTTTTTAGCATTGAGCCGGGTTTTCATAAATATGTGCAATTTACTGACGGAACATTGAAGTCATTCGACGCAGTGATAGCTACGGGCAGCAACAACACTTCCCGTTATTTTGATTACTATTTTTCAGCTTATCCACATATTATTCGTAAAAATCGGAATGGCGTAGCCGTTCTAACGGGTAATGAAACGAAAAACAACCTGCAGGGGCTGGCCGATGACATTTTCTTTTATTACGGACTTGGTTGTCGTAATGTGTCGAAGTTGTTTATTCCGGAAGGTTATGATTTTGGCCCTCTGTTAAAGATACTGGAAAATAGGGCAGAGGTGGCTGAAAACCATAAGTACTTTAATAATTATGAGTACAATAAAGCGATCTTCCTGGTGAATGGACGTGCGCATTTCGATACGGGGAATTTACTTGCTGTGGAAGATCAGACCACGGCATCTCCTATGAGCGTCATACATTACGAGTATTATAGTAACCCGGAGGAGTTGAAGAATATTATTGAAACGGAAGCTGAAAAAATACAGTGCCTTGTTACGGGTAGCGATTTGTTTGAAAACAGGGTGCCATTTGGGAAAACCCAGTACCCCGAATTATGGGATTATGCTGACGGAATGGACACTTTGGAATTTATACTTAGCTTATAAGTTTCGGGATATGGAATGGAAAAGCAACTTTTTTTTGTTACCGGTTAAATTTCTTGAAAAAAAGTTAGGTTATTTAAATGAAAGAATATATTTTTGCACCCCCAAATTTCAAGGAAAATTAAACAGAAATGAAAAAAGATATTCACCCTACTAATTACAGGTACGTTGTTTTTAAAGACATCTCTAACGATTATGCTTTTCTTACAAGATCGACTGTTGAAACGAAAGAAACTGTTAAGTGGGAAGATGGCAAGGAATACCCGTTGGTGAAACTGGAGATTTCTCATACTTCGCACCCGTTCTTTACAGGTAAAATGAAACTTGTTGACACGGCAGGTAGAGTTGACAAATTTAAAAACAGATACAAAAAACACTACGAAAAGAAGCAGTAGTAGAAACACACCGTACGTTGAACCCTTGCTCTGGCGAGGGTTTTTTTTTGTTGCAGGCAACATAATCATTATAAATTCGTAACATTGTAACGCGGCTGATTAAATATTTAAGGGATTATGAATTTCATACTTTATGATGGACGGTGGCGGGAACATCTTTTGCCTTTCACTCTTACGCGGCCAATTGGTGAAATCAGGGTGGGCATTACAACCATAAAAGAGAAATGGGAATTGCTTCTGGATTCTCAGGTGTCGTTTCTGACACAGGAATACCTGCAACAGAAATATCCGTTGGTTATAAAAGACGATAATGTACTTATTGAATCGTCAATAATTCCCACGAAAGAACTCGTAACAGAAATACTTGCTTTAAATAAGGGTGCAGCACTTACAAGCAACGGAGAAGTGGTTGCCGTGAGATGCAAAACTGTAACTGTTAATGACAATCCTTTTGAAGGTAATTATAAGCTTGTTGAAACGGGCCTCAAGTTTCTTGCAATACAGTATCCTTGGCATATCTACAAACTGAACCCGGAGATTATTAAGCAGGATTTTAACAGGATCACGGCAGGGAGGAAATCCATGCCAGTACCCGATGGGGTATTCGTTTCAGGAGATTCGGGTATGCTGTTTATAGAAGAGGGGGCCAACATTAAATTTTCTTCCATCAACACAGAAGAAGGACCTGTTTATATCGGAAAGAGTGCCCGGGTGATGGAAGGAAGCAAAATACGCGGACCTTTTGCTCTCTGCGATCATGCAACGGTAAAGATGGGAGCAAAAATCTATGAAGGAACGACTGTAGGCCCTTGGTCGAAAGTGGGAGGGGAAGTCAGTAATTCAGTAATTTTTGGCTACAGCAGTAAAGCTCATGACGGATACCTGGGAAATTCGGTGATCGGTGAATGGTGCAATCTTGGTGCCGACACGAATACGTCCAATCTAAAAAATACTTATGAAGATATTCGTGTATGGTCGTTTACGGAGCAGTCGTTCATAAATACAGGCGAGCAGTTTTGCGGACTGCTAATGGCAGATCATTCTAAGTCAGGCATCAACACAATGTTCAATACGGGAACGGTAGTAGGCGTTTTCTGTAATATATACGGAGCCGGTTACCAACGCACCCTGATTCCGTCTTTTTCATGGGGAGGAACCCATGGCTTCAAACTATATAACCTGAATAAGTTGTATAAAGTTGCCGAAGCTGTAATGATGCGTAGAGGTTGTGTGTTCGACGAAACAGAAAAGGATATTCTAGCTTATCTCCACCGGAATACAATTGTCAGGAAATAACAGGCATTTTGTAAATAGGTTTGAGTTTCACTGAGTACAAAACGGTGTGGCATGTTAATTGACAATATACAAGGAAGCGATATAAAATACTCATTTTGGGTTTTAATTGCCTTTGTAAAGTGCAGAAATACAGTATTATAGATTGTTGCGCATTATTTAGACTGACAAATTGACGGAATAGCATACAGAAAGTGGAAATATGAAAGATTTTTTAGCATTATCAGATATAATTGATCCGGAAACAGAATTTTTTCCCTTATTATCAACAGAGGACGAGCAAGAAATGAATGCAGAAGAAGTTCCCTCCGAGCTTCCAATCCTTCCTCTGCGAAACACGGTTTTATTTCCGGGGGTAGTTATCCCTATTACGGTTGGAAGAGATAAATCGATAAAACTGATCCGTGAAGCATACAAAGGAGATAAGACCATCGGTGTTGTAGCACAAATCGACGCATTAATTGAGGATCCCGAACCGGAAGATATACACAAAATAGGTACGGTAGCCCGATTGATCAGGATTTTACAAATGCCTGATGGCAATACAACGGCTATCATCCAGGGGAAAAAAAGATTCGAGATCGAGGAAATGACGCAAAAAAACCCCTATTTCAAGGCAAGCGTCAAGGGGTTCGAGAAAACAAATGTCATTCCGGATGATGATGCATTTAAAGCATTGATATCTTCTGTCAAAGATATTGCCATCCAAATCATTGAAAAATCACCGAATATTCCCAGCGAAGCTGTCTTTGCCCTGAATAATATTGAAAGTGCTGTTTTTCTCGTCAATTTCGTTTCATCCAACTTGAACATTAATAACGATGAAAAACAAAAACTTCTGGAGATGACAGACTTGGAAGTAAAGGCCAAAAAAGTACTGGAACTGCTGACGAAAGAGTTACAGATGCTTGATCTTAAAGTTGATATCCAGAAGAAAGTCAAAGTAGATATTGATAAGCAACAACGAGACTTCTTATTGCACCAGCAATTAAAAACAATTCAGGAGGAGCTGGGCGGAGGGCCTCACGACCAGGAAATAGGTGAGCTGGAGAAAAAAGCCCGCGACAAGAAATGGCCTGAGGAAGTTGGTGAGATTTTTAAGAATGAACTGGCAAAATTGAAACGAATGAATCCATCGGCAGCGGAATATTCCATACAATTGAACTACATCGATTTATTCGTAGAACTGCCATGGAACGAATTTACGGTAGACAATCTTGATTTAAAACATGCTCAAAAAGTGCTGGACGAAGATCATTATGGTCTGGAAAAGATAAAAGACAGGATCATCGAATACCTGGCAGTGCTGAAGCTAAAAAACGATATGAAAGCACCTATCCTATGTTTTGTTGGCCCTCCGGGAGTTGGGAAAACTTCCCTGGGTAAGTCGATAGCACGGGCTTTAGGAAGAAAATACATACGGATGTCCCTGGGTGGCGTACGTGACGAAGCAGAGTTGCGCGGACACAGAAAAACATATATCGGCGCCATGCCGGGAAGGATCGTGCAGAACCTGAAAAAAGTTAAGTCGTCCAACCCCTTGTTTATGCTGGATGAGATTGATAAAGTAAGCGGAAGCAATTATAGTGGTGATCCGCAGGCAGCCTTGTTGGAAATATTAGACCCTGAACAGAATATTGCCTTTCACGATAACTATCTTGAAGTAGATTATGACCTTTCAAGGGTACTTTTCATAGCCACCGCAAATACACTGGCTACTGTTCATCCTGCCTTACGCGACCGGATGGAAATAATTGAACTTCCAGGTTATTTACTTGAGGAGAAAATAGAAATAGCCAAAAGGCATCTGATTCCTAAACAACTTAAAGAACATGGTGTGCTGGATACACAGGTATTGTTCCATGATAAAGTTCTGGCAGCCATCATCGAAGATTACACACGTGAAGCAGGCGTACGGTCACTGGAAAAGAGAATATCCAAGATCATTCGGAATCGGGCTAAATATATAGCACTTGGTGAAAAGTTCCACCGCAAAACCGAGCCGGAAGACCTGAATGAGATCCTTGGCCCTCCAAGGTACCAGAAAGAGAGGGATATTAACAACGATGTGGCAGGTGTAGTTACCGGGTTGGCCTGGACTTCCGTTGGCGGTGAAATATTATTTATTGAGGTAAGCCTGAGCAAGGGAAAAGGGCAGCTAAAACTTACGGGAAACCTGGGAGATGTGATGAAGGAATCT
>DGOT01000150.1 GCA_002389465.1 Bacteroidales bacterium UBA4459
TAACCGGCATGTTTGTAATTGGTAATGAAGGAACTGACACCGTAGGTATACCCCTTGTCTTCACGCAAATTTGACATAAGCCGCGAACCGAAATAACCTCCCAAAACAGTATTCAACAGCAGAAAGCTGTTGTAATCCGGATGGAGCCTGTTAATCATAGGTCGCCCCACCCTGATGGCCGATTGCATGGCATCCGGTTTTTCAATGTATTTCTCCTTATGACCAATAATCCCGGCAACCTGTATTTCCTTGTCGGTTGACGGATTTTGTTTCCAGACTACGCCCACATATTTATTTAGCAGCGATAAGATATCTCCGGGCATTTTTCCACTTACCAGCAAATAAGCATTTTTAGGGTGATAATGCCTGTTGTAAAAAGCAAAAAGGTCTTCTCTGTTCAGCAGGTCAAAGTCAGCTATTTCTAACACCTGGCCGTAAGCAGATCCTTCACCAAAAATGAGTTTATTAAATTCCAGCATAGCTTTGTACCGGACTTTTTCGCTGTTGATCAGGTACTCCTGCCGTTGCCTGTCGATATGAATGTTCAACTCTTCCTCCGGGAAATTTGCTTCAACCAATATATTGCCAATGACGGGAATTAATTGTTCTAAATGCCTGGCAAGCGTATATAATGTGATAATTGCCGAATCTTTTGTAACGGATACATCAAGATAAGCCCCAAAGAAATCAATCAGCTCCGCTATTTTTGAGGAGCTGTATTGTTTAGTGCCCTCCTTCAGTAATTTTCCAACACTCGAAGCCGTTAATCTTTTTGACTGATATACCGAACCGGCATCAACAATAACATCCAGACGAATTACATTTTCGTTACCTGCGTGGATCAAATAAACATCCAGACCGTTATCCAAAGTTTTCTTCTCCGGCTCTTCAAGAACCAGATTTATCGGCTGCCCGTGTGGCGGTATAACGTTTCTGTTTATCGTCATCTATTGTTTAATGATTAATTACTTTTAGCCCTATAAAAAAGCTTACTGGGTTTAGATTCGATAAAAATTTCATTAGCCGTATTTTGAATATCTCTCCGGGTAACAGCATGATATCTGGCAATCTCATTGTTGAGCATTTGAGCACTTCCAAGCATCTCATAGTAGCCCAGGCTCATTGCTTTGTTCAGAACCGACATCCTGCCGAACAACAAATTGGCTTCAATTTTATTGTTTATTTTTTTTAGTTCTTCTTCCAAAACCGGCTGTCTGCAAATATTGTTCAACTCTGAATAAATCAGGTTTTCAGCTTCCTGCAATGTGGCACCGTTCAATAACTTACCTGTTACGACAAACAACCCGCGGTCTATGTCACCCGTAACAAAGGCGCTAATGTCAGAAAACATTTTGGACTTTTTTACAAGATTCTGGTACATCCTTGACGAATTGCCATTGGAAAGCACATCTGAGATTAAATCCGTTCTGTAAAAATTATCCTCGGTTCGACTTGCCATATGCCAGGCCATATAAACAGCACTTTGCGGTACATTTCTGTCAACCACAAGTTCCCGCGTCTCTTCCTGATGTGGTTCCTGCGGGTAATTTCTTTCTATTTCTTCTCCACGGGGAATAGAGCCGAACCACTTTTCCGATAACTTATACATTTCTTCCGGATGCACATCACCAGCAATGGCAAGTAGGGCATTATCCGGGTTGTAAAACTTTTTATAAAATGTCTGTACCTCATTCATAGTAGCCAGTTCAATATGGCTTATATCCTTTCCGATTGTATTCCATTGATAAGGATGTTTTTTGTAGGCAAGCGGCTTCAATAACAAATAAACATCACCATAAGGCTGATTGAGGTAGTTTTGTTTGAACTCTTCCACCACTACCTGGCGTTGAATGTCAAGACTTTTTTCAGAAAAGGCCAGTGACAGCATCCTGTCAGATTCGAGCCAGAAAGCAGTTTCAATATTATTTTTCGGAATCGTCAGGTAATAATTCGTAAAATCATTATTTGTGAATGCGTTGTTTTCCCCTCCGGCTTTTTGTAACGGTTCGTCATATTTCGGAATATGCAGAGAGCCCCCAAACATCAGATGTTCAAAGAGATGAGCAAAGCCTGTTCTGTCTGGGTTTTCATCACGCGAGCCTACTTTATAGATGATGTTCATAGCTACGATCGGTGTACTCCTGTCCTGGTGAACAATCACTTTTAGGCCATTCTTTAAAATATATGAATCATACTTCAGCATAGCATACCCAAATTATCACGCAAACTTAAAGATATAACTTAAATGGAGACGATTTATTTTACATGAATCTTCTTAAAAAATACTACTTTTGTGTACTGTTTCACATCATTAATATTCACGTATAAAGAACGATCATGGAAAGAGATCAAAAAATATTTGACCTGATAAAACAGGAGAAAGACAGGCAAATGCACGGAATTGAGCTGATTGCTTCAGAGAATTTTGTCAGCGAGCAGGTTTTAGAAGCCATGGGTTCGGTAATGACTAACAAATATGCCGAAGGATACCCCGGAAAAAGATATTATGGCGGTTGCGAGGTTGTAGATCAGTCGGAACAACTGGCTATCGACCGGGCCTGCGAATTATTTGATGCTGAGTATGCCAATGTACAACCCCATTCGGGAGCACAGGCCAACATGGCTGTATTTCTGGCCTGCCTGAAACCGGGCGACACATTTATGGGACTGGACCTATCGCATGGCGGCCATCTTTCACATGGGTCGTTCGTTAATTCATCCGGTATTTTATATAACCCTATTGCCTATAAAGTAAAGGAAGATACCGGCACCATTGATTATGACGAAATGGAGCAACTAGCCCTGAAAGAAAAACCCAAAATGATCATTGCCGGAGCTTCGGCATACTCCAGGGACTGGAATTACGAACGCATGCGTAATATTGCCGACCAGATAGATGCCATATTGATGGCGGACATCGCCCATCCGGCAGGGCTGATTGCCAAAGGCATCCTGAACGACCCTATAGAGTATTGCCATATTATCACGACCACTACGCACAAAACCTTGCGTGGTCCACGTGGAGGCATGATCCTTATGGGAGAAGATTTTGAAAACCCATGGGGCCTTAAAACACCCAAAGGGGTTACAAAAATGATGTCGACAGTTTTGAATTCTGCCGTCTTTCCGGGCATACAGGGTGGTCCGCTGGAACATGTGATTGCTGCTAAAGCGGTAGCATTCGGCGAAGCGTTAACCGACAGTTATTTCGAATACATTCTGCAGGTAAAGAAAAATGCCGAGGTCATGGCCAAAGCGTTTCTCGACAGAGGCTACAAAGTAATCTCAGGAGGCACCGACAACCATCTGATGCTGATCGATTTGAGAAGCAAGTTCCCGGAGATCACCGGAAAAGTAGTGGAAAACACCTTGGTAAAAGCAGATATCACTATCAATAAAAATATGGTTCCGTTTGACAGCCGGTCTCCGTTCCAGACAAGTGGGCTAAGAGTTGGAACACCCGCCATCACCACAAGGGGCTTAAAAGAAGAACATATGGAACCAATTGTGGCACTGATTGATGAAGTGATCAGTAACATTGAAGACGAAAAAGTTCTTGAATCGGTTAAAAAACGGGTAAATGAAATGATGCGTATGTTTCCGCTTTTTGCCTATTAACCTTGTGTATGATCCATCTTTCTAATTCACTAAATATTTGTAAAATTTCAGAGCAACTAAAGTGGTTTGTAATTATTGGTAGTTTAGTACTGTTATTCCAATCATGTGCTGTCACACCTGATTTGCATGAGTCCGTACTTATCCAGGGAGTTGAACCTATTGCAGAGTTAATTAAAATTCCTGTTGGAGGTGTTGACCAATGGTTGCTGATAAGAAGCGCAAATGCTGAGAATCCTGTTTTTTTATTCTTGCATGGTGGGCCCGGTGCTGCTGAAATGCCTTTGTTAAGATATTACAATTATGGATTGGAAAGATATTTTACTGTTGTGATGTGGGACCAGAGGGGAGCAGGTAAGTCGAATACTCGTTCAGTTCCTCCTGAAAGCATTACAATGGAACAGCTACTTGACGATACACATGAAATAGTGCACTATCTGAAAACAAGATTCGGCAAGACGAAAATATTTCTTGCAGGCCATTCGCTTGGCACTGTTCTGGGGATACAAGCGATAAAAGGTCACCCGGAAGACTTTTACGCCTATGTGGGGATTGGCCAGGTTGTTGATATGAAGCGAAACGTAGAATCAGCTTACCTGCTGTCGAGCGAACTTGCCAAAGAAAAAGGAAATAAAAAAGACATAAGAATGTTTTCAGGAATGCAGATAAATGGCAGATATTCTGGAGGATCCGATCTCGAAAAAGCAATATATATGCGCGACTGGATTACGAGAAACGGAAGGATCATTTATGAGAGAAACAACATTAATAATCTTGCTAAAGTTGTATTGACCGCACCTGAATACACTATTATCGATAAACTAAAGTATATGAGCGGCTTAAATCGATCGCGAAGATTACTTTGGACTTCGGACCTATTCGAATTGAACTTTTTCAAAGAAGCTCCGGTCCTTAATGTGCCGGTTTATTTTATTTCAGGTAAATATGATTATTTAACAAGTGATGAACTTACACGCGAGTATTTTGAATTTGTTCAGGCTCCATTTAAAGAGTTAGTTGTGTTTGATTATAGTGCACATTGTGCCATTTTTGAAGAACCGTTAAAATTTAACCAGCTGATGATTAACAATGTGTTAAAACATGCTGTTTCTGCCATTAACAAAGATAATAGTGTTTCCAGTCTCTCTGTAAAATAATAATTCGGATCTCTACGCAGATAGGAACAGGTTGGTCAATACAAGAAAAGACAGGACAAAGAAATTATTCCTGAGAAAGCAATAACACATAAACTGTAAAAGTAAATAGAGTTACTTTAGCACATTAATTTTTTTGTATAAATCTCAGTTTTGAAAACCCTATACATAGTACGACATGCCAAATCATCGTGGGATAACCCGACACTGGCTGACCACGACCGGCCACTTATGCAAAAAGGAATAAAAAAAACACTGAAAGTTGCACATTACATAAAAACCAAAATATCCTGCCCTGAACTCTTTTTGTCGAGCACGGCCGTCAGAGCAAAGGAAACCGCCGGAATTATGGCAAGTGAGTTGGGGTATCCGCTGGGAAAAATCAACTACAACCGGAATTTGTATCATGCCGGGCCAGATGCTATTTTCAACGAATTATATACTCTTTCCAATAACATCAATTCGGTAATGATCTTTGGCCATAATCCGGGTTTCACCTATTTTGTCAATGAGTTTCTCATTCCAACGATAGATAATTTACCTACATCAGGCATCGTATGTCTAACTTTTGATACGCATAAATGGCAGGAAATTGACACTTCCGGATTTCATGTTAACTTTGTAGTGATTCCTAAAATGCTAAAATAAATGGGAGCTATTAAAAAACAATACTTTATCAATCGCGAAGTTTCCTGGCTTCATTTCAATGAACGCGTGCTGCAGGAAGCGATGGATGAGAGCAATCCCATAATTGAACGACTCAAATTTCTCGGAATATTTTCTAACAACAGGGATGAATTTTTTAGGGTTAGAGTAGCTACTATCAAGCGGCTCGCCCTGCTTGAGAAATCAAAAAGTGAGAAATTCAAGTACAATCCGGTAAAATTGCTTAAAGAAATCGGGAAGATCGTTGAAGAGCAGGAAAAAAAGTTCACCAATACGTATATTAATATCAAGAAGGAGCTGGAAAGAAAAAATATTGTTTTCCTTGATGAGCATACGCTAAACAAGGAACAGGGACAGTTTGTGCAACAATTTTTCCGCGATGAAGTGCAGCCTTTTCTTTTCCCCATAATGCTGAATAATCTGAAAAGTCCGGATTTTCTGAGAGACAACATCATTTATCTGGCACTTGAATTGAAGGATTCGACATTGCAAAAGAAAGATGATTATGCCATCATCATTGTACCTGCAGAGCAAATTTCGCGTTTCGTACAATTACCGGACAACCACGAAAAGAAGTATATTATTTTGCTTGATGATATAATCCGTTTTGCCATTGGCACTATTTTTAACCCTTTCGGATATGACATCATCAAAGGGTATACGGTTAAATTTACGCGCGATGCCGAGCTGGATATTGATAATGATGTTTCCAAAAGCTTCATAGAATTAATCAGTGATAGTATCAAACGCCGAAAGAAAGGATTGCCGGTACGATTTGTTTATGATAAAGAAATGCCGGAACCTTTATTAAAAAAACTTATTAAAAAACTTCAGATCAGTGAAATAGACAACCTTAGGGGCGGTGGTAAATACCATAATTTCAAAGACTTCATGAACTTTCCGAAAATTGGTCCTAAAGAACTTCATTACCCAAGAACCAAGCCTCTGAATCACAAACTGCTCGCCCAGAACGAAAGCATTTTTAAAGCCATCAGCAAGCAGGATATACTGCTTCATTACCCTTATCAGTCATTCCAATACATTGTTGATCTGTTACGCGAAGCTGCCATCGACCCCAAGGTACGGGCTATTAAAATGACCTTTTACAGAGCCGCCCGCAATTCGAATGTCATCAATGCCCTGATCAATGCAGCCCGAAACGGTAAAAACGTAACCGTATTTCTGGAAATCCAGGCAAGGTTCGATGAAGAGGCCAATATTTACTGGATTAGAAAGCTGACCGAAGAGGGTGTGAAAATCATTAAAACCTTACCCGGTTTTAAAGTACACAGCAAACTGATGGTGATCAGAAGAAAAGAAAATGGGGAGAATGTTTACTATGCCAATATAAGTACGGGGAATTTCAACGAGTTGACTGCCAAAGTTTATGCCGACGACAGCCTGCTCACAGCACATCAGGGTATTGCCAAAGAAGTAAATACATTGTTTCATTTATTTGAATCACCCTACAATCCGCCAAAATTTAAACATCTTCTTGTGGCTCCCTATTACATACGGAACAGTTTTATTCGTTTGCTCAACAATGAAATAATAAATGCCAGAGAAGGCAGGGAAGCCTGGGTTATTATTAAACTAAACAACCTCACCGATCAGAAGATTGTGCGCAAATTATACACCGCATCTAAAGAAGGTGTAAAAATCCAGATCATTTGTCGTGGGATATGCATTCTTGTGCCTCAGATTAAAGGTGTTAGCGAAAATATTGAAGTCATAAGCATTGTGGATAAATTCCTTGAGCACTCGCGCCTGTTTGTGTTTAGTAACGGCGGGAACCCTGAATACTACCTGGCGTCTGCCGATTGGATGGTGCGTAATTTTGATCACCGTTTTGAGGTTGCCTATCCGGTTTATGATCAAAATCTGCAGAAAGAAATAATGGATACCCTGCAAATACAACTGGCTGACAATGTAAAGGCGAGGTACGTTAACCTGAAACAAAACAACCAATACAAAACAAGAAGATCTGTTGAGGAACCTCTTGTGAGAGCACAAATAAGCATTTACGATTACCTAAAAAAAAGAAAGTATAATATCGAATGATCTACGAGCATATTCATATCAGAACCCGGGTAAATTACTCTTACTATTGTGTATTATGTAACATTGGGATATCAATCAATGGCAGATAAATGAACCTGAAATATTACTTTATTATAACTTTTTTCATACTCTCAGGCGGTTTATTGAATGGGCAGTCAAACCAGGAAGTATCAGCTGATATTTCCAATGCTCAAAGTGATCATGAAAAACTTCAGGTGTTTCTTAATCTTGCAGAAGAAACAAAATCTGTCAATCTTGAAAACGCTATCTCTTATGCCCGACAGGCCATACAATTAGCCAACATTACCGGTTCGGAAGAAGGAAGGGCAAAAGCCAATGAGATTATGGGCGACTTATTTCAAATGAATAATAATTTTCAGCCCGCCATTAACTACTACCTGATTAGTGCCAAATTGTTTCAAAGTTTAAATAATAAAGAAAAGCTGGCAGAAATCTACGGCAAACTAGGCTCTCTGACATACACCGACAACTACAACCTGGAAAATGCCATGAAGTATTATGAAGAGTCACTCAGCCTGGGCATAGAATTGAATGACCAAGAGTTAATTGCGGATGCATACAACAGAATAGGTGTCATTTTCTTCCGGCAGGAAAATTACGATGAAGCACATTATTATTTTAAAGAGGCTCTATCCATTTGGGAACGTCTTGGGTCTGAAAAAGGAATGGCTATTGCTCTGAATAATATAGGCGAATTATACCGGCTGCAAAAAAAGTATGTAACAGCTCTTGACTATTATAAACAAAGCCAATCGTTAAACAAAAAGATCAAATATAAGAATCTGATGGCAATTACACTTGAAAATATGGGACTTGTTAAGAGTGCACTTGGCCAGCAGGAAGAAGCATTCGCATATTTTGATGAAGCGTTCAAAATTTCAGAAGAAATTAATAATACGGAAAGTAAGGTGAAGCTTATGCTCACCATGGCTGAGCAATATCATAAATTTAATAATTTTGGAGAAGCTTTGAACTATTACAAAAAGGTTTATAATATTGCTACCTCATCCAATCACTGGCCACATATTGCTGATGCAGCACTCGGGATTTCGCGCACTCATGAGAAAATGAGAAACTACAAAAGTTCGTACGATTATTTCAAAATATATGCAGCATACAACGATTCTATTAATCTACAGCAAAAAAACAACCGAATCACACAGCTTCAGACGCGTTTTAAAACAGACCTACAGGAAAAGGAACTTCAGATTGCTAAAAATGAGATCGCACTTTTTGATAACGAAAGGAAATTAAACACACTAAAGCTTAACATACTTCTCCTGAGTGTATTTTTCGTACTTATTCTATCATTTCTTGTCACAAACAGATACCGCTCCAGAATAAAAAAAGAAAGACTAATTCGCCAAAAAGATGCCGAACTTCACGCAACACAAAAAGAGCTCATGGAAATTGAGCTACAGAGTAAGGATAGCGATTTAATGAACTTTGCACTACATCTTGTTCAAAAAAATGAGATGCTTCAGCACCTCCAAAAAGAGCTTAAGAAATTACCCTGTGGCAGCGACAATGAAACTACTAAAACCCTTTCGGAGTTAAATTTTGCAATTCAGCAAAACCTAAGTCTGAAAGAGGATATGGAAGAGTTTCAGCAAAAGATAGACAATTCGTATGATGATTTCTTCAGAAGATTGAGGGAGAATTTTCCAAACCTGACAAAAAATGAAGAACGACTTTGTGCTTTCTTACGTTTGAACCTCACTTCAAAGGAGATATCATCCATTAACAACACCTCTTTAAAAGCTGTCGAGATGAGCAGATACCGTCTCAGGAAAAAGATAGGATTAGCCAACAGCGAACTATTACCCGAGTACCTTCAAAATATTTAATATTACTCATGTAGTATTTGGTATAACTCTATTATGTTGTTTATTAGTTTTTTATAGATTAATTGTAGAACTACTATTATTTAGAATAATTATTTATTGTACTTTTGTAGAATTCATGTAGAAGTAATTTAACATTGTTTTTCAAATGCAAAATTTACTTTTGATTTGAGATTAACGAAAACTTACAATAAAATGGGCCCGTATGAAGAACATCTAAGCGATGCTGTTTTACTTGAGGAGTGTTTTAAGAACAACAGACAAGCACAAAATAAACTTTACGAAAAGTATGCGCCAAAACTTTTCGGAACCTGCCTTAGATATGCTAAAAACAATACCGATGCGGAAGATATCCTTCAGGAAGGATTTATCAAGATTTTTAAGTATCTGAAAGATTTCAGAAATGAAGGGTATTTGGAGGGATGGATGAGGAAGATCATGGTTACAACCGCCCTGAACTTTTATAAAAAGAAGAACTTATTGAACAAAAATATCAATTTGGAAAACGTAAATGTAGCATCTGTTGCTGAACCTGATGCCGTTTCCATGATGTCAAATGAAGAATTATTATCCTTAGTTCAACAATTACCTGATGGATACAGAATGGTATTTAACTTATATTCCATTGAGGGGTATTCACACAAAAAAATTGGGGAGATGCTGGATATTTCGATAAACACATCCAAATCTCAACTGGCCAGAGCCAGAATCTCACTACAGCATAAATTATACAATTTATCAGAACAGGAGAGAATAAGCCAGATGGTTGGATAAAAGAATCTTTTAACTTCAACTTTAATATAACAAATAATAATTTTTGACCTTATGAAAAAAATCTACTTTTTATTGATTGTATTGTTTTGCTCATCCTATGTAGTTAACGGGCAAACATATCTTACGGAAGATTTCAGTGCCGATCAAATGCCGCCAACCAGCTGGACCATTGACGGTTATAATAACCAGTGGAGCACTTCAGGCTCCGATGAAGCCGGTGGAATTCCTCCGGAAGCTAAATTTACATGGACTAACGGAAGCGGTGTTTCACGACTCATTTCTCCCGAAGTTGATCTTACAGGAGTAAGTGATGTGAATATTTCGTTTAACCACTTTTTAGATAATTATTCGAGTGGGCCAAAGATTGGTGTTGCTACGAGATCAGGTGGAGGCGACTGGCATATTGTATGGGAAGTTAATACAACCAGTAATATTGGGCCAGAAGAAAGAATTATTGCTGTAACAAATGACGATGTTGGGCAATCCGATTTTCAGTTTTGTATTTATCTGGACGGAAACTTTTACAACCTTGACTATTGGTACATTGATGATATTGAATTATATACGCCATATCCTCTTGATGCTAAATTATCTGCAATCACAACTCCGTGGTATCTGCAAGGAGTGGGCGAAGTAACAGGTGCTGTGAAGAATAGAGGGATCAATGATATTACTTCGCTTGCCGTGAGTTGGTCAGTTGACAGCGGAGACACTGCTACAACAGTTTTTGAAGGACTTTCTTTAGCCACCGGAGGCTCATATAATTTTACCTGTGAAGATCTGTTCGATTTTCCTGTTGGAGATCATATGCTCGATGTGTGGATTTCGGGTGTAAACGATGGCATAGATGATGATACGGATAACAATTTGTTGATGAAAACTATACATGTAGCCAGTTATGCTGAAGACAGAGTGCCGCTATTTGAAGAATTTACTTCTTCAACATGTGGCCCCTGCACCACTTTCAATTCAAGTTTTGTTCCGTGGAGTGATGATCATGCCGAAGAAATCACACTCGTTAAATACCAAATGAGTTGGCCTGCACCCGGCGATCCTTATTATACGGAAGAAGGGGGTGTAAGAAGAGTATATTACGGTGTAAGTTTCGTTCCTGATTTATATGGCAATGGTGCCCAGGTAGGAACAAACCTGGGAGCGGTAAACGCATTCTTCAACGAAGCTGTTCAACTACCTGGATTTGCCAGTGCAGTGGGCTCCCACACGTTTAATGGTACGGAAATAACCACAACAGTAAACTTGGCACCTTTCGCTAACTACACCAATTTCAGATTATATGTTGTTGTATTTGAATATATGACCACTGGAAACGTTGGCAACAATGGGGAAACAGAATTTCAACATGTTATGATGAAGATGATCCCTGATGCTGAAGGTACGACACTTAATTTATCAGACCGTGAGCCATATTCGTTTACACAAACTGTCGACCTGGCAGGTACCAATGTCGAGGAATGGGACGACCTTGGTGTAGCATTCATTTTCCAGGATTACGGAAGTAAGGAAGTATTTCAATCGGGCTATTCGCTTGAAGATGCTGTGTATAATACAGATGCTTCATTAAGTTATCTTTTTGTTGACGGATCGAGTGTACCCGGCTTTGACCCGACTGTTTATGATTATTATGTTGAGCTACCGGAAGGCTCTACGGAAATACCTGATGTATTAGCTATCGCAGCAGACGAAGATGCAACCGTAGTTGTTGTTCCTGCAACGGAACTTAGGGATAATACCACAACCATTGATGTATTTGCGGAAGACCATCTTACCCATGCTCGTTACACGGTAACTTTTACGGTTGCTACAGGTATTGGTGATGTAAGCGATGATCTCATAAAAATATACCCAAACCCAACAACAGGATTACTGAATATCCGGAGTGATAAAACTGCGCAAGCTACGGTATATGCAACGAGTGGCAACATCGTTGGTGAATATCAGATATTGGGAACCCGGCATTTGGATCTTTCATATTTACCAAACGGAATTTATTTCATCAGGATAAAAACGGAGGATCAAGTCACTACAAAAAAAATCTCTCTGACTAAATAGTCGTAAGACAAACAATCGTCAACCGGGCAGGGTCAACCTGTCCGGTTTTTTTGTAATATTACACACCATTTGAACTTTATTATGCGTATTGCTTATGTCCCAAACAACGACAGATCGAAAGCTCTCAGGAAATCAATATATTTTATCTATTTCCATTATCGGAATTCTTTTTTTTATTTTTGGATTTGTCACCTGGCTTAACGCCACGCTGATCCCATACCTGCGTATTTCATGCGAATTAACTTCTTTCGAATCATACCTGGTGACGTTTGCCTTTTACATTTCCTACTTTGTGATGGCTCTACCTTCGTCCAGGGTACTGGAAAAGATAGGTTTTAAAAACGGTATGTCATTAGGATTAGGCATCATGGCAGTGGGGGCACTCATATTTATACCTGCTGCCACTACAAGAACTTACTGGTGGTTTCTGCTTGGGCTTTTTGTCCAGGGAACGGGGTTGGCCATTCTGCAAACCGCTTCCAACCCGTATGTCACTATTCTGGGGCCTATTGAAAGTGCTGCCAAAAGAATCAGTATCATGGGGGTTGCCAACAAGTTTGCCGGTATCCTCAGCCCGGTAATACTTGGTGCCATTGTGTTGAACGGTATTGATAAACTTGAACAGAAAATGGCCATGATGGATACCGTTGAAAAGGCTGCCGAACTGGATATACTGGCAACAAAAGTAATCATGCCATATACCGTAATGGCTGTTGTGCTTCTTTTCCTTGCTGTTATGGTACGATTCTCTCCCCTACCCGATGTTGATGCAGAGGAAGAAGACACAGAAGAAACGGAAAGTTCCAGAAGAACAAGTATTTTTCAGTTTCCCTATTTATGGCTGGGCGTATTAACCATCTTCCTGTATGTGGGAGCCGAAGTAGTTGCCGTTGACACACTTATTGCCTATGGAAAATCGCTTGGCTTCGAACTTTCTGAGGCCAAATTCTTTTCATCGTTTACGCTCACAGGCATGATTATCGGGTATTTTTTCGGCATTATTGCCATTCCCAAATATATTTCACAGGATAAGGCATTGAAATACTTTGCCCTGTTAGGCGTATTGTTCTCCATACTGGCCACTTTAACAAATGGTTATATTTCTGTTCTGTTCATTGCCCTGCTTGGATTTGCCAACTCGATTATGTGGCCTGCCATCTGGCCGCTGGCAATTGACGGGCTGGGGAAATTTATGAAAAAAGGTTCTGCTCTGCTGATTATGGGTATAGCCGGCGGAGCATTGATCCCGCTGTTATACGGATATCTTGCCGGTCATGTAGCTGTTGGCAGCCGGGAGGCTTATTGGATACTGGTACCCTGTTACCTGTTCATTCTGTTTTTTGCCACAACCGGGCACAAAATAGGAAAACAGGCAAATCGTTAACATCTTAATTCTTTAATATTGTGATAAAACCAACACTTTTAATACTTGCAGCAGGACTGGGAAGCCGTTACGGAGGTATAAAACAAATGGATAAAATAGGCCCTTCGGGAGAAAGTATTATTGACTATTCTATTTTCGATGCTATCCGTGCGGGATTTGATAAAGTTGTTTTTGTGCTTAATGACCGAATCTTAGAAGATTTTAAAGCTATTTATGAGCCCCGTCTGAAAAACAGGATCAAAACTGAGTATATTCTTCAGGAAATCTCTGATGTGCCAAATGGAACAAACTACAATCCTGAAAGAAAAAAGCCTTGGGGCACAGGGCATGCAGTGCTGGCGGCCAGAAATCATATCAGCGAACCTTTTGCCGTAATCAATGCCGATGATTTTTATGGTCGGGAGGCGTTTTCTTTAATATCTGGTTATCTTTCTCTATTGGATAATAGCGAGAAGTCGTGTGCCATGATCGGTTACCAGATGAAGAACACCTTGTCGGACCATGGCAGTGTATCACGGGGAATTTGCCAGATATCTAATGGTTATTTAACAGATGTTGTTGAACGCACTAAAATTTCACGAAAAAACGGCAAAATAGTCTATCGTGCTCATAACTCGGACATTGCTTTGGAAGATCAGTCAGTTGTTTCCATGAACTTCTGGGGTTTCTCACCAGTTTTTTTTAAGCAAGCTGAAGCTGAATTCAGGTCGTTCCTAAATGAAAATGCTGAAAAAACCGAGGCCGAATTTTATATTCCATATGTCATCAATAAACTGGTAAAAACCGGGGAGGCACCCTGTAAAGTATTAACAAGCAACAACAAGTGGTTTGGTGTAACTTACAAGGAAGATAAACCTGTAACGATTGAAAAAATAAATCAGCTGATTCATCGTGGATTTTATCCCGAAAATCTGTGGAAGTAAGTTTTATTATTATCTTTAATGATGATATTTTCGAAAATATGATAGAATCTGAATACGACTCAATTCGTCCTTACGTTGAAGATGAAATACCGGAAGCTTTAAAACGCATTATAGCTGACCCTACGTTTCAGAACATCCTTGACTTTTTATTTCCCGGAGAAAACCAGGAAGCACTAAAAGAAATTATTGCAAATTCGAAGACTCGGAAAGAGTTTCACACTAACTTCATGTTTCGGGTGATTTCTTCGATTGCCAAAAAAACATCAGACGAACTTAC
>DGOT01000092.1:0-14615 GCA_002389465.1 Bacteroidales bacterium UBA4459
CATGGTTTATCGCTTACTGGTATCCGCAAATAGCAGTTTATGACGATATTAACGGATGGGATATGATTGAATATCTGGGAGCCGTAGAGTTTTACAACGACTTTAACGAATATGATGTGCATATATCTACACCTCCGGGTTATGTTGTATGGGCAACGGGAGAGCTGGTGAACGAACATGATATGTTTTCTGATTACGTCTTAAAGAACCTTATGACAGCCCGTGTAAGCAGCAAGATTACCCGTATATTCAGCGCTGAGGACTTTAAAAAATCGAGAAAAATCATTCGGCACGATGGAATCAATGCATTTCATACAAATACGTGGCATTTTGCTGCTGCTCATGTGCCTGATTTCACTTTTGCCGTCAGGAGGAATGTCAACTGGGACGGATCTTCGCTTGTGGTTGACAAGGGAACAAACAGGAGGGTTTTCGTTGATGCGGTTTATGCCGATTCGGCCCGAACTTACCAGAATGCTGCAAAATGGGCCAGAGCCAGTGTAGCTTATATGTCAACCGAGCTTCCGGGCTTTGCTTTTCCTTATGATCATATGACTACGGTTAGTAACGACAGAATGGGTGGCGGTATGGAAAGCCCCATGATGGCCAATAACGGAGACCCGAGCGACTCAACAGACGCGGCCCTTACCATATTCCATGAAATTTCACACACCTATTTCCCGTTTTTTATGGGAACAAATGAACGTAAATATGCCTGGATGGACGAAGGATGGGCTGCTTTTCTCACCATGATGTTTGGCCAGCAGGATTTTCCGGGTGATCCGGACAGAAAACGGTTTGTGGAAAGATTTGAAGGAGTGAATGGATCGGAAAAAGAAGCAACATTAATGACGTTGTCCTATAATCTGGGAGATTATGACAGCTACCGTGTGCATGCTTATGTACGTTCGGCACTGGCCTATTATTTTCTTCGAAATACACTGGGTGACAGCACGTTTATAGTGGCTTTGCATACTTATATGGAGCGATGGCAGGGCAAACATCCCATACCATACGATTTCTTTAATTCCTTTAATGATGCAACTGGAGCAGACCTGAGCTGGTTTTTTATACCCTGGTTTTTTGACCGCTCCTATGCCGATTTGGGTATTAAGAAAATAACCAACAACAACATTATTGTTGTTCAGAATTACGGAGGATTACCTCTACCTGTTGTTGTTACTTGTGAATTTGCCGATGGTACCACAGAAATAGTCAATAAAAGAACTTCCGTGTGGGGTTCTGGCGAACGTGCTGTGGCTTTGCAGGTTGACAAGAATAAAATGATCAAAAAGGTTGTTCTCGGATCAGAATTGATTCCGGATATTGACAATACGAACAATGTAATGGAAGTTGGCAGTAATTAAACGAAAGAAATAATCTTAAAAAATACATAACAAAAACGACAAATATGCGCAAAACAATACTCATCATCGTGTTACTAAGTTTCTTTCATGGATATGCGCAAATCGCTCCGGATAAATATTTTGTTCAGTTTATAGATAAAAATAATTCACCCTATTCTATTGGTAACCCGGAAGAATTTTTGACCCAGCGGGCTATTGACCGCCGTTTAAGGCAGGGAATACTTGTTGTTGAGAATGACTTACCTGTAAACCCTCAGTATTTACAGGGAGTTACCGATGAAGGAGCTGTATTGCTGAATGCGACGAAATGGCTGAACGGAGTAACAATCTTCACTGAAAGTCAAACAGTCTTAGATCATATATATGCACTTCCCTATGTGGTGGAGATACTTAAAGTTGTTGATAGAAATAATCCGTCACACAAAAGTTTTTTTGATGAGGAAACATATGGGAAGCCTGGTACGGATGAAGGGCATACAACCCGCACTGTAGCTGAGTTGGATTATGGTGCCGCCGAGCATCAGATTGACCAGATCAACGGTATTCCCCTGCATAACCTGGGATATCAGGGACAGGGAATGGTGATTGCTGTTCTGGATGGCGGGTTTGAAGGTGCTCAGGAACATCCTGTGTTCGACAGTTTATGGGCAAATGGTCAGATTTTAGGCACCAGGGACTTTGTCCACCCACATGATCAGGATGTCTTTACAGAAAGTGGTCATGGTAAATCGGTTTTATCCACAATGGGAGCAAACTGGCCGGGACAGATGATTGGAACGGCACCTGAAGCTTCTTACTGGCTACTGCGCTCAGAGGATGTAAACTCTGAGAATATTATAGAAGAGTACAACTGGGTGTCGGCGGCAGAATATGCCGACAGTGTGGGTGCTGACGTGATCAACAGCTCCCTGAGCTACCAGGACTTCGACCTGCCGCAGTGGGATCACTCTTACGAGGATCTAGATGGAAATACAGCCGTTGCTACGCGGGGAGCTGATTATGCTACACGTAAAGGTATACTGGTGTGTAACAGTGCCGGAAACTCTGCAGGTTCTGAGTTTCCTTGGAATGCTTCACCTGCCGATGCTGATAGTGTTTTTTCTATCGGAGCAGTTACTTACGTAGGGTCCTGGGCTACATTCAGCTCGATTGGCCCCACCGTTGATGGCCGGATAAAACCAGCTGTTGTAGCAATGGGACAGGGAACAACAGTGGCCAGAGGAACGAGCACAGTGGAAACCGGAAGCGGAACTTCCTATTCATCACCGATTATCACAGGAATGAGTACCTGCTTGTGGCAGGCTAATCCAACGATGAAAGTTATGGAAATACAGGCGGCTATAAAAGCCAGTGCTTCTCTTGCCGAAACACCGAATGATACTCTGGGCTGGGGAATACCTGATTATATGAAAGCCCACACTATTATGACAGAGTTTGAAAATCAGATAGATAAGTCAAATGAATTGGATGTAAATGTGTGGCCAAACCCCTTTAAAGATGATCTTTATATGCGTTTTTTATCATCTAAGGAAACGCATATACGTGTTGAACTGTACAATATTTTGGGAATATTGATATATGGGGAAGATATTTCCATAAGCAGGGATGAAAATAAGGCATTATTTAAAAATAAGCTAACGTGGCTGAGAAGTGGAATTTATTTTCTAAGAATTAGTTCGGACAAAAATCTGGTAACAAAAAAAGTGATCAGGCAATAACGGAAGAAATGATTTTAATGAAGAGCACTGTTCCGGCAGTGCTTTTTTTTCATCAACCATACCCCATACTCAGGGGAGGAGGGAAGCGAAAAATTAATTTATAAAATTAAACAGTGCCAGATTAAATGACACAATCTGCATATTGAATTACGTGTTCATATTTTTTCAAATGAGAATTGTTTACAAATAGAACAATGATAATATATGTAAACAAATGACAATATAAAGTGTAGAAAAACAATAAGATACGAAACTATTTAATTCACATGGACAAAATACAGAGATATTATTAAGTGTATGTTAATTATAACAAGACATATAAAAGATTGTATACGAGAAATATATAATATATAATATATAAAACACTTCATATATAAAATGAAAATATTGACATTATTAAAAAACATGAATAGATAATATATAAGACTGTATATAAACGAAATAAACTACTAAAACGATAATATACTTTAGAAAGATGTTTATTAAAATTTGGGTGTGCATAAAATTTGAAAAAAATTTACATCTATCAACAAAAAATTGCTACATTTGCCTCTAGCTACTTTTGAATAATGCTGAGCAGAATAAAGCAAATAATCGAAAAGGAAAAATTGTCATCAACGCAATTTGCAACAGAAATAGGTGTGCAGCGTTCAGCTCTTTCACATGTTCTTTCCGGAAGAAATAAACCCAGCCTGGATTTTATGATGAAAGTTAAGAACAGGTATCCTGAATTAAACCTCGACTGGCTGTTGCTTGGTAAGGGCAAAATGGTCGGTGGGAAAGAAATGAAGGAGAGAAGTGTTGTTGTTTCAGCTGATAAAGAGAAAGAGCGGGAACCAAAGGAAGTGCAGTTTAGAATTCAAAAGGATAAAGTGGATGAAATAACGGAAAATCAGGAAGTTGGAATTAAAATAACGGAAGATCAGACGAAAAGAGAGGGGGATGCCGATGCGCCAAAGAAAATAATTCTTCTTTACCCTGACGACACGTACGAAACCTATAAGCCAAGACAATAAAAAAGGCTAAAGTCATTCAACTTTAGCCTTTTACATTTATATTCGATCGATTAATAATCGCATTCTCGTGCCGTGAAAAAGAAATTACTTTCAATTACGGCATTTTCATCACTATCTGAGCCGTGTACGGCATTGGCCTCAATGTTGGTGCCATATAATTTCCTGATGGTTCCTTCGGCAGCATCTTCCGGGTTAGTGGCTCCAATGTAGTTCCTGTATGCCTCTATTGCGTTCTCTTTTTCAAGCACAGCGGCAATAATATATCCTGACGACATAAAAGCAGTTAATCCTTCATAAAAGGGTCTTTCTTTATGCACTGCGTAAAACCTCTTGGCTTCTTCTTTTGATAACTTTGTGTATTTCAGAGCTTTGATCTGAAAACCGCCACTAATTATCGTGTCAATTATTTTACCCATATTGCCGTTTGCAACAGCTTTGGGTTTGATCATTGTAAATGTTGTACTTCCTGCCATTTGAATAAGTTTAAAATTTTGCGCAAAAATAGTAGAATAATGCAATAATACGCTAAAAGCAAAGAACAATTCAAGGTATTCTACTGCTTTGCCCATACAAAGCTGTGAGGTATATATTTTTTATCTTTGCCCCTTAATTCGGAACCAGAATGATTGAGATACTACGCCCTGTCAAAGAAATCAATAATCTCTTGTCAGAAAAGAGAAGAATAGTTATCACAACACACAATAATCCTGACGGTGACGCCATAGGCTCTTCGCTGGCTATGTATCATTACCTGAAAATAAAAGGGCATCAGGTGGACGTTGTGATTCCCAATATGTTTCCGGAATTCCTTGCCTGGATCCCGGGAAGTAAGGAAACGCTTGTGTATGAGCGGCAATCGGCTCTGGTAAAAAAGGCATTAACCGAAGCGGAGGTTGTCTTTTGTCTTGACTACAATGCGATTAATAGGCTGGGTAGCGTTGCCGATATCATTACACGCTCCCAGGGTAAAAGGGTGTTGATCGATCATCACATCGACCCTGACACAGAAAGTTTTGATTACTGTATTTCAACAGTAGATATTTCTTCTACGTCTGAGTTGATTTATAATTTTATTGACTCTTCGGGTGACAGAGATCTGATAAACAAAGAAATAGCTGAAGCCCTGTATGCCGGCATTGTCACGGATACGGGTTCTTTCAGCTTTTCCTGTAACAGAAAAGAGACGTACGAAGTAACTGCCGACCTGGTGAGCAGGGGTGTGGATGTACAGAAACTGCACCAGCTGATCTATGATACGTTTTCAGAAAACCGTTTGCGCCTGCTCGGTTATGCTATTCATAAAAGAATGATCGTTTGGGAGGAGTTTCATACGGCGCTGATCTACCTGACGAGAGAGGATTTAAGAGGATTTAATTTTCAGGTGGGAGATACTGAAGGTATTGTTAACTATCCGCTGTCCATGGAGAAGATTAATCAATCAATCCTATTGACCGAAAAAGACAAAATGATCAGAATGTCGTTCAGGTCAAAGGGTAAATTTTCCGTTAACGATCTGGTTAGAAGTCATTTTAACGGCGGCGGCCACATGAATGCTGCCGGGGGCAAGTCATTCAACACTATCGAGAAGACCATTGAAGAAGTAAAGAAGATTTTACCCCTGTACAAAAACGAACTTGATTATATACTCAGTTACGACTCGTAAACTATGCAGATACGAAAAAGCTGCTTGATCATATTCCTTGTTATATTAGTTTCCTGTAATTCAGGGAGTCAGCAGGGAAGACAAGCGAAAAATAAACAAATAAATTCGGAAAACGCACTGGAGAAAGCCAACAGGTATCTTGTCCGTTCTGAACAGGAAGATATTGCTAATTACATCAGGAGGCATGGTTTGAAAATGGAAGAAACAGGTAGCGGCCTGAGGTATTTTATCTATGAGAAAGGAACCAGTGAAAAAGCGGAAACAGGAAAAATAGCTGTATTAAATTATACCTTACGGTTACTGACAGGAGATGTGGTCTATTCATCAAAGAACGATGGGCAGAAGATTTTTAAAATTGGTAGGGGAAATGTTGAAAGTGGGCTGGAAGAAGCAATCCTGTTGATGCATGTTGGAGACAAAGCGGTACTTATTTTACCGGCTCACCTTGGGTATGGACTGCTTGGTGATAGTAATAAAATACCTTCCAGGTGTACTTTGGTGTATGATATAGAACTAGTTGAACTAAAGTAATTTACAATATTACATTTGTGTATCAGCTGTGTCATGTATTAACAACCTAAAGAAACTTATTAACAAAAGTGATGCTATTTCAGCAAGGTGTGTTATTTTTATAAACAATTTAATTCGACTTCTGAGAACCTAATTTAATGTGAACATATTGCCTTTAAAACCATGAACGACCAAACCAAAATGAATAAACTGACATTTCATAATCCGGAGGATTATGTTGAAAGTGGTAATGCTAAAAGAGACTTATCAGATTATAAAGGAGCTATCCAGGAGTACGACAAGGCGATAGAAATAGACCCGAACCGCAACAGTGCCTATTACAACCGTGGTATTGCCAAAAGAAATGCAGGTCTTGCCGAAGAAGCCGTTGCCGACTATGATATAGCCATCCGGTTAAATCCGGATGATTATTTCTCGTACAACAACAGGGGGATAGCTAAGGCCGACTTAGGACGGAATACAGAAGCTATTAAAGATTATGACAAGGCTATCGGGTTGAATCCCGAATTTGCCCGTGTATATAATAACAGGGGAATTGCCAAAGCTGAACTGAACTTGTTTGAAGAGGCTGTGGAAGACTACACAAGAGCCATTGAGCTGGAAGTGAAATATGCTAAAGCATACTACAACAGGGGGAATGCCAAATTCAATTTGTTGCTGGTAAAAGAAGCCATTTCTGATTATTCAAAGGCAATTGAACTAAACCCTGTCGACAGTAATGCTTATAATAACAGGGGTATTGCAAAAGCCCATCTGGATAGAAATGAGGATGCCATTGAAGATTTTAATGAAGCTGTTGAATTAAGCCCTGATGATCTGGTTGCCTACTATAACCGGGGGTTGGCTAAAGCCAAACTCAACAGGAACAAGGAAGCCATCAAAGATTATGATGCTGCGTTACACATAGCTCCCGAGGATACTTCGGCTTATTATAACAGAGGACTGGCAAAAGCCGGGATCGAGGATTATGATGCAGCTATAGAAGATTTTGATGAAGCAATAAAACTTAACCCTGAGTATACTCAGGCATATAACAACAGGGGCAGAGCCAGGGCAAGCCTTAATTTGAATGAAGATGCAATAAAAGACTTTAACAGGGCCATTGAGTTAGACCCGGAATACGTCATTGCATACAACAATAGGGGAATGGCTAAAGTCGAACTGAAAAAGTTTGAGGAGGCTATCAGTGATTTTGACAAGGCTATTGAATTGAGCCCTGATTTCGAAAACGCCTGGTTCAACAGGGGGCTGGCTAAAGCAAGCCTTAGTTTATTTGAAGAGGCTATAGTGGATCTTGACGAGGCTGTCCGGTTAGATCCTGAAGATGTGCAGGCTTTTCATAACAGGGGGCTGGCCAAAGCAAACCTTAAAAAACATGAAGAGGCTATAGAAGATTACAACCAGGTTATTGAACTGGATTCAGGATACGCTAAAGCATATAATAATCGCGGCATTGCCAAAGCCGAACTTAAAAAGTATGAGGAAGCCATTGTTGATTATGACAAAGCTATCAGCTTAGATCCTTCCGATTCCAAAACATACTATAACCGAGGACTTTCCAAGGCAGCTCTGGGGTTACACGAGGAAGCCATTACGGATTTTGACAAATCGATAGAATTAGACCCTGATTACGCAAAAGCTGTTACCGGAAATAATTTAAAGGATCAGGAAGAGGATATGAAAAAGGAAAAAGAGGAAGGTCATTCGGTTGCCGCTGACGAAAAGATAGATTATTTTCTACGGGGAAAAACGAAGGCTGAGTTGAGCATGAACGAAAGCGCGGTTAAAGATTTTACAAAAGCCATTGAAGTCAACCCCGATGCACATGCAGCATACTACCAGCGGGGTTTGCTATATATTGAGCTTCATGATGAACCAAAGGCCCTGGCGGATTTTAAGATGGCTATTTCCATTAATCCTGATTTTGACGAGGCCCTGGAAGAGATCATTAAGATCGAAAATACTGTTGAAGATGAACTTCCTGATGAGTCTCAAGGCAGTAACGATGCCACAGGAGATACTGAAAATACCGGTAAGGAAGAACATCAGAAGAAATAATTTTATTGAGTGAGGGCTTTTTTGATTTAATCTTGATGAAATAAAGACTACCTTTGCCCATTCGAATTTTAAAAAAGAGATTCACTTTTTAATTTAATGGTAAAATCATGAAAAGAACATTATTCATTTTTTTAGTAGCAGCTGTTTTGGGCGGGCTACTCTCATCTTGTCAACAGTCTGAATACCCGGGGTTTAAAAAAACGGAAACCGGACTGTATTATCAATTTAATACGGATGTTGACGACACCTTGTTTCCACAGCTAGGTGATTTTGTGGAAATAGATATGATATACGGTACGGGAGACTCGGTACTGTTTGATAGCAAAAAACTGCCTCAGGCGATGCAATTGCCCATTGTTGAGTCGGTTTATGCTGGCGATATTTATGAAGGATTATCAATGATGAACGCGGGCGACAGTGCTACTTTTATCTGCAACACAGATTCGGTATTTATGAAATTATTCCGCTTCAAGGAAGTTCCTCCCGAATTAGATTCAGTTGAGAACATTTATTTTTACATAAAGATGAATGATATCATGTCAAGCGATGAAATGAATGCTAAAAAACAAGCAGAAATGCAACGTATGGCAGAAGAAGAGGCCGGAATGCGCGCTGCCTATCTTGCAGAGAATTATCCGAATGCAGAACCTACGGAAAGTGGGTTGTATTTTATCAGCATGGCAAAAGGTAGCGGAAGTAAACCCGTTGCCGGAGATAAAGTCAAGGTGCACTACACAGGCATGTTTCTTGATGGAAACAAATTCGACAGTTCGGTTGATAGGGGAGAGCCCTTCGAGTTTACACTCGGGCAGGGACAAGTGATCAGAGGATGGGACGAAGGAATTGCGATGATGCGTAAAGGGGGAAAAGCCGTAATGGTTATCCCTTCTGATCTGGGGTATGGCCCGCAGGGCAACAGAGGTATTCCACCTTCATCAACCCTTGTGTTCGAAGTAGAATTGATCGATATCATTAAGGAATAGTAAACGTTTATCGTTGAAAAAAAGCTAAAACTGATTGTTCGGTTTTAGCTTTTTTTTTAGTTGTACTTTCCCGTGTCTGCTTTGTAAATCTTCCAATACTTATTTAGTGCCAGTTCATGTGATTTGAAAGTTTTACTGTGCTCAAGCACAACAACCATACGAAAAGTATTCATGGAAGATATTTTACCGGAAATAATCTCTTTTAAATTTTTAAAAGGAATGACAGCTTCATAGGTTGCCTGATGCTGAATACGAAACGGGAGAGTTATTGATTCCGAAATCTCAGAAGAATCGATATAAGTAAACTCCCGCTTTTCCGAAATAAGTTCACATCGGACTTGTTTTATGTTCAATTCCTTTTTTGCTTTTATGTGTACAATAAGGTTTTGAATTTTCCTTTCCTTTTTGGCTATAAGCACGAACAGGTCAAGTTCAGGAAATAGTTGTTTTGATAAAACATAATGTTGTGACCTGGATCGGTTTAGCTGCCAAATGAGCACACCGATTATAATGATAACAAAGACAATGATATAAGAATAATCCATGTGCTATTAATCTTTTTCGTTATCATCATCATGTTCGATCTGGTCGGGTTTCTTGTTCTCGTCAGATGCTTCTGGTTCTGTTTTGTGAGTCACTTTGGGGTTCTTTTTCTTTAAAGTCGTAGGTTTTTGCTTCGGAACAATCAATGAACTGTCTTCTAAAGCTTTAATATAGATATCTTGCTGAGGGAATGGAATACTGATACCGGCTTCTTCCAGAGCATCATAAATACTCATAGCCACCTGGCTTTTAACGGTTACGTCTATATCAAACGGCACCCAAAATCTGATTTTAAAATCTAATGAGCTGTCTCCAAAGCCTTCAAAAGTAGCCCACGGAGCAGGCGATTCAAGTACATTGATATGATCTCCGGCAGCCTTTGCAAGAATCTTTAGAACTTCATGAGGATTGGAACCATAAGCAACACTTACTGGGATCTCTCTTCTTTTTTTCCGGTCCGACAAAGTCCAATTTGTTACATCGTTCGAAATTAAGTTTCCGTTGGGAATAATAACTTCTGAGCCATCATAGGTCCTTATATTACTCGACCTGACGCCAATCGAAGTAACCGTACCCATCAATTGGTCAACTTCAATAACATCTCCTACCTGAAAAGGCCGCTCAAAAGCCAGTACCAACCCTGCAATAAAGTTGAATACAATATTTTGGAGGCCAAAACCTATACCTACACCTAATGCACCTGCAATCAATCCAAATTTACTAAGATCGATCCCTGCAGCTGCCAGAACAAAGTAGATGCCAAAGGCTACAATAACATAACGGGTGATCATAGAAATGGCACCTGGAACGCCCCTTGGAAATTGAATTCTTGGAAAAAGTTCTTTTTCGTAAAAGACATTAACCATGCGCACAATGACAACTGTAATAATAATAACGAGAATAACACCTAAAATAGAACCTAACGAGATGGTACTTGTGCCAACAACCCAACTGCTGTCCATCAGGCGGCCTAACCAGGTCCAAACCCAGTCGCTGAGCCCTAAATTATTGATGACTGATTTGACCCATAGTACAATGAGTAGGATGTAGATAAGTTTCATTATTTTATTGACCAATGAGCCATTCTTTTGCTTGATAATGTTAGATTGCTGTAGAAATTTGGTCTCAAATGCAACGGAAATAATACCGTCAAGCGATATAGCTATCAGAATGTAAATTATTGAAGAAAATATTGCATTGTTAACAGTGCTCACCATCAAAATAGCCAGGTTAACAAAACCGAAAGTGTTTCCCACCAAAGCTACTCCAAGCAACAAATAAAAAAGCCCGGAGAAGAAATAAAGAATACCATTGATCTTAAATCTTAATACCGGAAGTAAAGATTTGATTGCCTGTATGATATAAACTAGTACAATGCCGGTATAAAGTAAATGGAAGTACAAAAAGATTCTGGCCAACAACCATGTTCGTATGAAGAAAACAGAAACCTCTTTGAATACTAATAAAACAAATAGTAACACAATGAGTTTGCGTAATTTTCGACCAAATAACTTGTCAAGAATCACAAACCCTGTTATGAGTACAACTGCTCTCAGGATGTCATCTACAATGGAAGGGCGAATAGGATATACCCAAACGGATGCAATCAGAGCCAGGAAAAAAGCGGTTAAGATGTAATGTGAAATAAAGTATCGGGTTTCTCTTGCTTCACTTTTTTCTTCTTCATCGGCTTTACCTTTGTAATGCGCTAGCAAGTAAAGAAGGATGATTAAAATGATGAAGACTATTACATGTAAAACCATATTATTTGAATAGTCTTTTTTAAATGCTTGAAGGTTTTTAGACGACTCCTGAAGATATTTCTGAATTTGACTTTTTGCAATTGAGGAATTACTTATCGAGTCATGAGTTTCCCAAATAGCAGGCGCATCTTTATTAAACGATGATAAACTGACACTTTCAAGGTCGCTTTTAATTTCATCAACGGTAATTATAAATTCAGTCACCTGATTCTGGTTCATGTACAGTTGGTTTTGCTTGTTGGTCAGTTCAGTGTCAATAACTTTAATTTCTTTGATAATGCTTTTAATGTCATTCATTATTTCAGGAAGCGCATCCTGTTCTTTAGCTTTGCTAAGCGTCAGATCCCATTGTCTGAGCATTAATGTGATCTTTTGCTTTTGGTTCTCGAGATTGAGCGTCCTGTTGTTGAATTTGGTTCTCCAACCATCAAGTATTTTACTGGTATTTTTCCATTTTTTCTTTTCGTCATTCAACTCTCTGATAGACAGGGTGTTTTTTGTTGCTTCAATTCTTTTTAATTCCTCGCGCATGAATCTCTTACCCTCTTTAACCAATGAATCAATTGATTTTTTATCGTTGTATGAATCAATGGCCTGTTGCGTTGCTTTTAGTTGGTTGTAAACCTCTTCTGTTCGTTGTGAAATCTCAACCAATGGTATGGGTTCTACTACAATAGTGTCATTGTTGATAACTACTATTTTAGGTGTCTCCTCCTGTGTCCAGGCTGTAAGCCAGAAAAGAATGGTGGTTAGGACAAAAAGAATATTTTTAATGCGGTTCATGGCAATTTAATTAGAGTTATAATGTACTAACTTTTTAAAGAATAGCATAAATGGCAAGCTTATATGGTTGCCGCTCGCTCAAATTTTTTATGTCGGTCAAATAAATACCTGTATGTAATGTGTGTTTTATAGACTTTTGCTCCCAGATATTCAATTAGTTTGATCATCTTAGGATTGAAATCACCAATCCAGTTCATTTCCAGGTCAGTGTATTTAAGGTCGGGTTGCCTGACTTCGTCTTCAAAAAGAAGTATCATTCCATCGGCTACACTTTTATTTTGAAATTCCGGTACAACACCGAATATGAGCCCTATTACTTTTCTGCTGACTTTTCTGATCCGTAAATTATAAACCAGCCTGAGTTTATTTATGAAGTGAAATCTCCCGTTAAAGTGCTTTGTAACCTGGTAAATATCAGGTATCATAATGAAAAATCCGATAGGTCTTTCTTTATAATAAGCAAATATCATAACACGCGGGTCAAGGATAATTTTCATTTTATCAAACATCTTTACAGTCTGCTGTTTGGTCAATGGTTTTACCCCTGGAAACCTGGCCCATGTTTCGTTAAATATAGTTACAAAATCTTCTTCATATTTGTCCAGATTCTTTCGTTCTATGTTTTTAAAAGTAAAATTATTGTTTTTCCTGATCTCCGCACCTCTTTCATAAATTACCGGGTTCATCTTATCTGGGATTAGATCCGTATGAAATGTGTATTGGTTGAAATAATTCTTGAAACCGTAACCTTCAAACAGATCGTTATAATATTTATAGTTGTAAAACATATTATAATTAGGCTCATAAAATCCGTCATAGAGGCATCCCCAGAACATTTCCCTGGATCCGAAATTGATGGGGCCATCAATGGCTTCCATTCCTTTGCTTTTTAACCATTCTTTTGCCGCATCGAACATGGTATCGGCAGCTTCCTGATCATTAATGCAATCAAAAAAGCCAATACCTCCTGTTGGTTGCTCGTTTTTGCCTTTTTCGTCTTTTGTATAAAAAGCAGCGATTCTTCCTACAGGCTTATTTCGTCCGTTCAACAATACCCATCGTATAGCTTCTCCTTTTCTGAAAAGCTTGTTCCTTTCAGGGCTAAATATTTTTTCAATATCATCATCCAAAGGCCTGATCCAGTTTTTATCGTTTTTGTATAAAGAAACAGGCATTTCCAGAAATATCCTGACGAGCTTCCTATTTGTGACCTCAACTAAATGGTAGTTTTTATTCATAAACATTTAAAAATTTCTAATACTTTAATATCCAAGACTCTTTATAGGTGCCGGGTAAGTTTTGTTTGGCAAATGTAGCTGCTTTTATATGATCAAACTTACCGAGATAGATTCTGTAACGACCATCTTTTGTAAGAATACCTGCTTCAGAGAATCCGTTCTTTTTTATTTGTTTTAGAGCGTCTTTTGCATCTTTCATCTGATCAAAGCTTCCGAAGATCAGGTAGAAATACCCCCTTGAAATTGTGTCAACCGGCATTCTGTCATCAGCGTATACTGCTGTAGCAGTTGTGTCGCATACAGAGGGAAGAGCAACCCTGTCAGCCCGTTGTCCGAACCAAACGGAGGCATAATGCTCATTGATACCAATACCAACACACACCCACTTCTTTTGTTGGTAATCTTCGCGTGTTAAGAGCATGTCAAGAACCTTCCTTGCTCCCGACCAGATTTTAATTATTGAATCACTAATCAGATGCTCTTCGAAATACATAACCAGCTCATAACCACGATACGGGTAGGAAGTTATCTCTTTCGGTTTACCCCACATGCACTCTTTGTCAAAAACATATGTATTATAGCAGCAAGCTTTCCAGTTACCTTTATCCGACCAGCTTGAAAGTCCACAAATACTTGTATCGGGTCGGTTATTCTGCAAATCGTTAACATGTGTACGAGCAACATAGGATAGTGAAGCAGAAAGTTTCAGTTTGGGTTTGCCGTATGTGCTGCGTAAACTGTTTATTTGATGGAACAGATTCATTTCATCCAATGAGAAACAGTAATTCTCCGGAATCTTATTCTGAGAAGTTGCCTTTAGGGAAAGTAGCAGAAAAACTACTGACAGGAGGAATGTATAAGTGTGTACAAAGTATTTTGACATTCTGTTCTTCTTTTTTTTATTTCTGTTTGCGAGAGGATAAATTTACAAATATTGGCAGAGTTTGCAGAT
>DGOT01000092.1:14650-16046 GCA_002389465.1 Bacteroidales bacterium UBA4459
TATAAATAGATCAGGTTCTTCAGTAAATTGTTTTGTACATCCATTGTCACCTCATTGATAGTAGCTACAGGCAGTACTTTTACTGACGTACCTGAAATAAAACATGACTGGAAACTATTCAATTCACTTATATGAATCAGTCTTTCCTTAAAATGCAGGTTGTTGTTGGTCAGAAGGCTAATGATCTTCTCGCGCGTAACACCCTGCAATACATCGGATTGAGGAGGTGTAAAGAATATTTCATTGCTAATAAAAAAAATATTCGACCTGCTGCCTTCTGTCAGATATCCTTCCTGATTTACCAGTATGGCTTCATAAACGTGATGGTTTATGATAAATTCATCGGCGTCATTTCGTAACTTTTTATTCCTTGTTTTAATGTTCGGATTAGTTCGTTTGGCAGGGAGCGTTTTGACGGACACGCCTTCTGTGTACTGTTGCTTTGATGGGTATGCAGCCGGAATGAACCAGGCACGGAATTGCTTCGTATTGTTGCTGTTGAACTGAAAGCGTATATTCCCGAATGAAATATTGTTTTTTCTGATAAGTTTCCTGATCCTCTCCGAGATAAGTTGCGTGTTTACAACGAGGGATTTATCTTTATATACAGAGGCTAGAGAAGATAAAAAACGAGCAAGATGCTCTTCCAGAAATAATGGGGTAAATTGAACAACGCACACTACTTCATAAATCGTATCATCCTCATCTCCAACATAGTTGTCAATAAACTTAACCGGAATAAGGCTGTTGTGTGTAATAAAGTGCTTACCTGTTACCTGTATCATATCAAGACTGTTAAAACAGGGGAGTACCGTGACGCACAGGAGTTATATATGTAAAAACATATGGCTGATCATGATCAAGCCTTGTTATTTCTGCTTTTTAAATATTCATCCAAAAAGGTTTTCGCCTTTTCATAATTTACGGCTTCTACATATATCTGTACCGCATCTTCAGGAGCGCCGTCAGCCCAGCCTGCCGTGAGACTGGAAGTAAGTCTGTCTTTATAAATTGCCCCGATGCCATTTTCTTTGAGTAATTCTACCAAAAACAGCCCTTCAGCCCTGGAACCCGTATAAACTAATTTAATATCATCTGACATAATACTACATATTTAATTAATGAATAAAAATAAGGAATTTTATCCATAAAATCTATCTATATATTTATGAATTTAATTTTATGATAGCAAATACCATTACAGCAGCACTAACTAACTGAACAGGAGAGAGGATAGAGCCGTTAACAATATAATCGAAGAAAATAGCTGAAACCGGAAACAGAAGTTCACTTATGGTAGCAATAATTGCTTTTACCCGCCTTAGTCCGTAGTAATAAATAAAAATAGCTCCCGAGCCTGTTGTCAGGCCAATAATAATAAAAAACAACCAGTTTG
>DGOT01000092.1:16114-24882 GCA_002389465.1 Bacteroidales bacterium UBA4459
CCGTAGTGAAGCCGTACCTGAAAAAAGTAGCTGTAACAAAATTGTGGTGTAATAGGAACTGTTTCGAAAACACCGTAGAACTTCCGAATGAGAAAGCGGCAAGGATGGCAAAAAATGAAGCATACAGAACATTGGACTGGCTTCCTGATTTGATATCGGGCAGATTAAATCCGAATGTAAGAAAATAACTGGCAACAACGGCAACAGAAGCCCAGAGAGCAAAGTTCTTTCTGATTCTTTCTTTTAATAGGATGGCCGCTAACAGAATGGCGAAAATAGGTTGCAGTTTCTGTAAAAGAACGACAACGGAAAGCTGCTGAAAATCAACAAGAAATAGAGCTTTTACAATCGATATTGTGCCCAGCACGCCTCCAAATGAAGCAATTAAAAGCATGGATATGAAATCCTGTCGTACAAACAGCTTGAGCTGACCGTATTGTTTGAACAGGAAAAGATTCATCAACAAAAAAGGAATCAGATGAAGTATGAACACAACATAGCAGACATCCAGGTTGTTAAGTCTGGGTGTGAGTACAACACCGTCAAATCCCCACAGTATCGCTGAAATACTAATGGCAATTGTTCCTTTGAGTACCGTTTTGTTTTTGATGTTCATGCTTAGTGTATGAAGGTGCAAAAATAATGAAAACGGGGTACTTGTAACGCACAAGGACATTATTAAGCCGATATTGAAAATAAAGCGGGGAATTTGGCTAAATTTGGGCAAAACGATGGAAGAATGGATTTACAGATAAAAGACAAATTATTTATTGTAGGAGGTGCCGGTGATGGTTTTGGTAAAGCGGTAACCCGGGCACTTGTCGGTGAAGGAGCGCATGTACTTGCTGTTAGCAGAACGCAGCAAAAGCTTGAAATTTTAAAACAAGAATTTCCGGAGCAGATTGATTACATCACGGGCGACATTACATCCGATAAAGTTCAGGATATAATCGTAGGTAAAGTTGGTTTTACAGGAGTTTCCGGAATTGTTGTGAATGCAGGAGGCCCGCCTGCAGGAGGATTTCAGGAAATTTCAATGAATCAGTGGGATGGAGCGTGGAGAACGGTTGTGCGATGGAAAATAAGTTTTATGAAAAAACTAATACCTGTATTACTTGGGAACGGTTACGGCCGTATATTGTGTATTGAGAGTGTTTCGGTCAAGCAACCTGTGGATAATCTGATCCTGAGCAATGCATTACGACCGGCAGTTGTCGGTTTTGTAAAGACTGTAGCCCGGGAAGTAGCTTCTGAAGGTGTTACGATAAATATTCTGGCTCCCGGTTATCACCAGACTGCTGCCATGGAACGATTGTTCGTAAAGAAGAGTGAACGGGAACATATAAGTGTTGCCGAAGCAAAAACTCAGCTGGAGGCCGAAATACCGGTAGGAAATATGGGCAAACCTGAAGAATTGGCAAATATGGCTCTGTGGCTATTGTCACCTTTATCCAGGTATGTGACAGGACAAACCTTTACCCATGACGGTGGTATTGTAAAGGGATTTTTTGGATAAAACCTGGCTGTTTTAATGGCTGTTCGGGTATGTTACAAATGTAACCTAAAATAATATATATCTTGAAAAACATAGCGTAAAACAGGTCATATCAAATAGATATACAAATGTAAACAATCGATTAATTCTCGATCCAGTTAATAATTGTCGGATCGTTTGGCTTGATTTTCGGCTTTATCACATTCACTAATTTTCCATCCTCAGAAATGAGGTATTTCTGGAAATTCCATTTAACCGAAGAATCACGTATTCCGTTCAGTTCTTTAGAAGTTAACCACTGATAAACTTTGTGCATATCTTCTCCTTTCACTGATATTTTACTCATTACGGGGAAAGTGACACCGTAGTTAACCGAGCAGAATTCTTTAATTTCTTCATTGGTACCCGGTTCCTGGTGCATAAAATTGTTGGCGGGAAAAGCAATAAGGACAAACCCCTGCTCTTTATACTTCTCATATATTTCTTCCAATTGCTCGTATTGCGGAGTATAACCACATTTTGAAGCTACATTCACGATCATCACCTTCTTCCCTCGTAATTGACTGAACGAGAAGCTATCACCATCGATGTCTTTAACGGTAAAATCATAAAAAGCTATTGTTTGGGAGGAACTTGTCTGTGGGAATAGCAACACCAACACCAACAACAAAAGGATGACAGGGTAGACTTTCATAAAAAGATATTAGTTACTATACTATATGGCACTTGATATGTTCAATGCCGGTACAAAGCTATCATTATTCCAGTACTATGAAAAAATGCCCGGTGAACCTACTTCACCGGGCTGCGGCTTTGTTTAATACAGAGAATAATAAACTAACAAAGTAATTTTAAAGATCTTTTATACAACCTGGGATGCACATTGTTTTATAATAATGTTATAAACAAAAATATTGCGGTTGCAGGCTGTAGTTCAATTAATTAACTTCTATTTTGAATCGGTCAAATGCCTGATTACAAACAGCACAATGGTAGTCATACTTTTGTAATTCGTACTGTGCACTCATCTTCATTGATGAGTCAAAGGGCCTCCTTAATAGCGGCAACCCGCAATTAGGACATAAATAATCGTTAGTAATTTCAACTGTTTTTACAGTTGCCTGATTACTTCTTGTTTCTTCATTTTCTTTGTTCCAGAACATAACTAAGCAATTTAATTTATACTATCAGTATTTTAAAAATTTACATGTTTTTGTTTGGCCATTGTTGTTTACAACGGCATAATAGATTCCTTTTGGATAATAACTAACATCAATTGACTGTCGATTAAGGCCCATTTCGAATTCTTTATAAATCGCTCCTAATGAGCTAATTATCCTTACCAGCACCGGCTCAATGCTGTTCGTAATCTCAATATTGAGTGTATTCGCAGCAGGATTTGGGAAAGCTTTAATCTCCTGTTCTTCCATATCTGATATGTCAGCTTCACCCACTGTTATATAATCTTCTGAGATTTTCGTGTCTATCCCAAAACTGTTACGGGCAGTCAGGATAACTTTATACGTACCCGTTTTAGCATACTTTATCACAGGATTTTGTTCCGTACTGTAATTAGGAAAACCTCCCGGGAATGTCCATTCCCAGGAGGTTGGATTCCCCTTGGATTTGCATTCAAATACGACTTCGTCTCCAACGGAGATTTCTGTATTACTTGCTTGAAAATCAACAACAGGTGGGGAATTCCCATCCATTCCACTGATTATTAAAGAGAAATTTTGGTGTTCGTTTAAAAGATGACCTTCGTGTGTAACGGTGATTGTATATTCTCCTTCTTCAGGATTTATAATATCAATAACTTCGACGTTGTCGACATAATTTTTTGTTATGTTGGTGGCTGGCTGTTGCGGTTTCCGGGGATTTAAACTCCACGGGTGATAAGTAGCGTCATTATGAATGATTCTTAGGTCCAGATCATTAACTAACATGGCTGTTTCCGGGTCGAGTTGTGCCGGCAGGGGAGTGCCGGGCACATCTGTCCAACAGATCGTTACTCTAATCGGAGACATTCCGTCTGATTTGATTGTTTTTGTATAAGCTTCACCTTCATTGATAACGAGCTCATTAACAACTTCTTTCCATTGATTCTGAGATATTTTCAAAGCAGCTTTTTCGGTATTCATTAATCCCCAGCCATATTCGTAATCAGGGCCTTCCGAAGTGCCAGCTTCGTCTGCCGTGTGGATAATTAATCCTTTCAGGGTAGCTGCCTGCATGTAATTTCCTTCACCATGGATATTTTCCCACAATTGTTGCAGCAGAGCTAACGACCCGGAAGCAGAAGGTGCTGCGGTTGATGTTCCGCATAATGTCTTATAGTCGTCATCGGCATCATCGTCAGTTGAATATACACTCATACCCTGGGTAACAATGTCAGGTTTAATTCTCCCGTCGTCCGTTGGCCCGCACGAAGAAAAGTCGGCAATACGTACGTCACCAGGATCCTGATATTCGTTCTCAATCGGATATACAGCTCCTACCGTTAACACATTCTTGGCTACTGCCGCATGTGCCATGCAATCAAAGGGCCCATCCACAGGATGTCCTGTTCCCGGGCCATCATTACGATCGTTCCCGGCCGATTTAACCATTAGATAATAAGGAGCATGATAGGCTATCTGGTCCCAATCTTTCGCCTGATCATCATAGAACCCGAATAAATAGTCTTCTTCTTCACTGATCTCGCTGTTACCGTACCATTCCCACGTGGAACCGTTATTTACCCAACCTCTGCCATATCCGTATGAATGGTTGGATATCAGTGCACCTCCGGCAGCTTCGGTAGCCATCTCCGCTGCATCATAGTTCCAGTTAAATGATTTAAGCTGTGCATTGTATGCCATACCCTTTGATAAAGGATTAACCCCTTTGGCGATCATCGTACCTGCCACATGTGTTGCATGCGCATTGCAGGAACTGCCGCTGTCTCCTAAAGTGATACGACCCTCAAATTCCTGATGCGTCTCCCTGACTGCGCCAGCATCCCAGAGAATAAGCTGAATACCACTTCCGTCTAGTTGAAGATCGGAACGGCCACCATCCTGTACTTCAGATGTAGAGATTGTTATTGCTGCATGAGCATTATCCGAAATGTAATACATCGGAATGCCATCATCGTTGATAGATTGTAATTCGTGACAGGTACCCTCATTATCCGTGAAGGATAGGGGAAGATTGTTTATCTCTGCAAAGATCTCAGCCGCTTTTCTGTTTTCCTTTGCTTCATTTAACTTCTTTTCACTAAAATTAACCAATGACGATACATCGGTAATTTTTTGCCCCCTAAGGGGAGATAACGCTGAGATTAGAGCAATGCAAACAATAAACAAATGCTTGTAATGCTTGTTTTTCATTATTGGTGCTTGTTGTGTGTTTTGTTTTGCTTCTCATAATCAAAATCAAAAGTTGCTTGCTTTGCTTGTTATCATAATCGACAAGTTCACTTTGTTTTTCATAATTGGGTGCTTGTTTCCCTGAGTTTTATATTTGTGAACTTGTCGTGTATGATTACGATAACCCTTTTAAAAGGTTGCAACATTTGTAAAATAAATTTAAATCGTCTCACAGAAATGTGAACAGGAAAGAATAGTAAACACACATAAATAGCTCAATAAAAGCTATTTACAGCTTAGTGCATTGCAAAATCAGAACACTACATTGGTAAAATAAGTGTGATAAAATTGTGTGGAATTCTGTTTTGTTTGTTTTTCTTTGTTTACGTTTGTTTTCCATAAGTCACCTTTACAGTGAGTAATTCATAATTTAAAGACCGCTTGTTTCTTAAAAAATTGCTTATTTCGCGTCTAAAGTATAGTAAAAATTATATAAATCCAAAAAACAGCATGATTATTTTATATAAAAAGAACAATGAAAATACATAATACGCAATAAAACAGTACGATACGGTTTTGTCCCTATAAGGCTATTTTTTGGAAATAAGAGTAATCACGGGGAAATGATCTGAATAATGATACAATTCCCTTTCATATTGGTTAACAATGAAATGATCTGAAGTAAAGATATAATCAATACGTAGATAGGGAATATTGCCTGCATACGTCCTGCTTAAACCATTTCCTTTTTTGATAAAACTATCTGTAAGATAATCACTTAGCATGTTGTATATATAGGATGAGGGCGTATCGTTAAAGTCACCGCTTAATATAATAGGGAACGGGCAGTTATGGATCTCCTGAAGAACATAGTTCATTTGTTGTTCTCTTAAAATAAAAGCATTCTTCAGTTTAGAGTAAATGGTCGCTGAATGGCTTTTAAATTCTTCCTTATCAGTGAATTTGGGGCTCAGAACGAAGCCTATATCAGATTCCTGTAAGCGGATACTGGCTAGGTGGATATTGAACAGGCGTATCGTGTCTTTATCGATGACAAGGTCTGTATATATACCAAATGTTCTTGACCCCGGAAACTTTAATTTTCCTTTATTTACTGCTTCATATTTAGAAAATATAACCAAACCTGAAAGCTGATCATAACGTGGATTATAATAACTTTCATAATAATAGGTCTTTAGATTTAATGTTGTACTTAGCTCTAAAAGAGGTAAATACACATTTCTGTCCATTGAGTGGTATTCTTGTAAACAGATGATTCCGGCTTGTTCAGATGCTAAAAAACTGACAATGTTATTTTTTAATATCATTGAGTCTTTGCCGGTTTTATCTGTTGAAAACAAACGAACGTTATATGTTATAACTTTAATGTCCTTTTCTTTTTCTGCATAATCCCGCTTCAACTGAAACTGGAAGTTATCCATAAGGTTATTCATCCCAAGAATGATGACGATGAGCGAAATAAGCCAGTATTTGCTTCTAACAACAAACCAGAATAAGAAAAATGAAAGATTGATAACAAGCAATATGGGATAGACCAGAGATAAGACGGAAAAGATGGCATATTGAGAAGGAGGTACAAAAGTTGCCAGTTGTGACATGGCTAGGAATAGAGCAGCTAGCACATTGATTAGTACGATAAATCCTTTGAAAATAGGAACCTTTCTCATGAATTGAATCTTCTGGAAGATGTTACCTGTAAGGTAAAGATAAACGGAAAATTCGGAAAATTAGTTTTTTTTGCTTGTTTTAAAAAGAAACTCTTTTTCTTCTTTTGTTAAGCTGCTGTAGCCCGACTTTGAGATTTTATCCAGAATATCATCAATCTTCTTTTGTTTTTTAATTTTCTGCTCATTGTATTCATCATCACTTACAGGCCGTTTGTATTCCTGTTTTTCATAAGAAAAAGCACTTTTAGCTTTGCTTTTGTATGCAGATACGTTTAGAAAGCGATACATGTCGGAGCCTTTTTTGAGTGACAATGTGTAAATAAATCCCCAAAAAGCGCCCCCCAAGTGAGCTATATGCCCTCCGGGATTCCCAGCAGGGATGCTCAGCAAATCAATGATAACGAATGCAATAGCTACATACTTTAGCTTAACCCGTCCCAATATCATCAGGTGAACGGTATAATCAGGCACATAAGTAGCCGTAGCAACAATAATGGCAAGTACGGATGCCGAAGCTCCTAGAGCAACTGAAACATCTCTAACCTGGGCGAACACAGGAAATATATTGAACGAAAACAAATAAAACAAAGCACCAATAACTCCTCCTGCCAGGTAAGTCCATAACAATCTTTTTTCGCCAAGATACTCAGTGAAAAGAATTCCCCCAAAATAAAGCATAATCAAATTAAAAAGAATGTGAAGAAAGCCCTCATGAAGGAACATATATGTAATAAGGGTCCAGGGTTTGGAAACAAGTGCATGAAACGAAGCCGGCAAGGCCATATATTGTCCGATCACACTAAGAGGCTGGGCCGGATCGGAAGAAAACAAGAATGCGAACAGGCTGATTATTTTGACAAGGATAAAAACAACAGAATTGATCTGTATCAGCCGAGACAGTATACTGTTCCCAAGAAACAATTGTTTCAGCATTTCACCCAAATTACGATATGGTTGCCCGTAACCGTTCATTTTTTAGTATAAAGTTTAATGGAAATCAGCTCCCATGATAAAAAGTTCCTTTTTTCTTCCAGTACATGATCAAAAAATATCCGAAGAACATCCCCCCAAGATGTGCAAAGTGCGCTACATTGTCTCCCGTCCTGTTCGAGATACCCGAAACCAGTTCGATCACTCCATACAAAATAACGAAGTATTTAGCCTTCATTGGGAAGGCAAAGTAGATGTAAATGAGCGAGTTTGGAAACATCATCCCAAAAGCTAAAAGGATACCGAACACAGCACCAGAGGCACCGACCGTTGGTACATTCATCATAATATTGTAAAAACTCATGGCAGGGTTTGCATAATTTCTGCCACTTTGCAAAACCTGATATCCCTCATTGTAAATCATTTCCAGTTGGTCCGGTGTAAGTTCATAACCGGAAGATAATATACGGATATAAGCTACCAGAAGATGCGTAAGCCCCGCCCCGATACCTGTGATGAGGTAGTAATTGAGAAATCGTCTCGGTCCCCAAACGTTTTCCAATACATTCCCAAACATCCACAGGGCGAACATATTGAACAATACATGAGTGAAACCTCCATGCATAAACATATAGGTTACCAGTTGCCAGATGCCAAATTGATTAGAAGACGGGTAATACAAAGCCAGGGTTTTGAACAAATCAATTCCCATACTGTCCAGTGCAATGGTCGCCAGGAAAAACAACCCGTTGATAATCAACAGGTTTTTAACAACCATTGGCAATACATTAAATCCTCCCGGGCGAAATTGTTGCATTCTTATTTCTTTTCGTTTATGAAACGTTCCAAATCGTTTAATGGTATGATAGCTAACGTCCGTTTACCGTCAAGAGCTGTTTCAGGGGCTTCGCAGGCAAATAAACTGTCAAATAGTTCCGCCATTTCTTCTTCCCGAAGTTTCATCCCCGGTTTAACAGCAAGGTTTGTAGCCATCGAGCGTGCTAAATTAACGTTTTTATCATAATTAATATCTTTCAGATGCTTCTTGTGATTCTCGATAATCCGCTCCAAAACTTCCGCCGAGTTATTCTCCTCAAGGTCAGCAGGGATGCCATTGATGACAAAACCATTTTTGCCTAAAGGTTCCAGAATGTACCCTAATTTAAAAAGGTCATCTTTCAGTTCTCTGATGACCTCCGCATCACCGGGCGATAACCTCAAATTTTGCGGAAACAGCAATTGCTGTGAGCTCTGGGGTTTGTTCTTCAGTTTTTTCAGATAAAACTCGTACAGTACTCTTTCGTG
>DGOT01000132.1:0-2069 GCA_002389465.1 Bacteroidales bacterium UBA4459
AATGTGTGGGCTGATCCGAAAGTGCTGAAAAGGCTCAGAGATAATTACATCACACTGGCACTCTACGTAGATGATAAAACAAAACTTCCCGAAGAGGAGTGGATTAAATCGGAATATGATGGCAAGACGAAAAAAACCATCGGTAAAAAATACGCCGATTTCCAGATCACCAAATTTGGAGTGAACGCCCAGCCGTTTTATGTTTTATTAGGCCATGATGATGAGGTGCTGGCACAACCCCGCGCCTATAACCTTGATGTGGATGCTTTCGTTGAATTCCTGGACAAGGGCGTGAAGAATTACAAGGAGGGGAAGAGCGTGTTCAGGATAGAATAGCGGCTAATACTAAATCATCAGAAGGAGGCTTAATAACGCAGAAACAGCAAGTTTTTAACATCTGTCATCCCGATTTTCTAAATCATTACCTTTGTTAGCATGAGCCGAATCACACTTTTTACCGATGTGTTGCTGCCTTTGCCCATTAAAGGTACATTTACTTATAGGGTGCCTTATGAGTTGAATGATTTTGTACAGGAAGGGCAACGCGTGGCTGTACAATTCGGGAAGAAGAAAGTATATGCCGGGCTGATCAAACGTATTCACCAGGAAGTTCCGGAGACCGCCCCCAAGTATGTGCTGCACATACTGGATGTTAAGCCGATTGTCAACACGATACAGTTCCGTTTTTGGGAGTGGATCGCCTCTTACTATCTCAGTACTGAAGGCGAGGTGATGAATGCGGCACTTCCTTCGGCGTTTAAGCTGGCCAGCGAATCAAAGGTCATGATCTTTCCGGGCTTTTCCCCGGATGAACATATACTGGACGAATTTGAATACAGGGTAACAGAAGCCTTGCTACAGAAAGGAAGACTCACCATTGACGAAATATCCAGGCAGGTTGGAATTCAAAAAGTCCTTCCGCTGTTGAAAAAGATGATAGACAAGCGGATGGTGTACATGGAGGAAGAGCTGAAAGGAGGATATAAGCCTAAAAAAGAAAAGATAGTTTCCTTAAGCGATGATTTTCGTGATGAAGCGATCATGAAAGAATTGATGGATGAACTGGGTAAAAGGGCCTACAAGCAACTGGAACTTGTAATGACATACATGACAATGGCCGGTTTCGGTGAAAAGTTGCAGCCGGTTGCCAAATCGGTACTTTTAAAGAATACGGGCAGCAGCGCGGCAGTCCTGAAAGCACTGACCGATAAGGGTGTCTTTAAAATTTCAGAACGGGAGGTAAGCAGGTTTAAGACGGAAGATTACCAGCAATTGCCACCGGTAAAACTAAACAAACACCAGCAGCAGGCGTATGGTGAGATAAAGCACCATTTTTCAGATCGTAAAGTCGTCTTGCTGCACGGGGTCACTTCAGGCGGAAAGACAGAGATATACATTAAGCTAATCGAAGAAGTGATTCGCCAGGGAAAGCAGGTGTTGTACCTGCTGCCCGAGATTGCCCTGACCACACAGATCATCAGCCGGCTAAGGAAGTATTTTGGCGACCGGGTAGGCGTGTACCATTCGCGCTACAGCAAAGACGAACGGGCTGAAGTGTGGAATCATTTGCTGGGCTACCGGCTTTCTGAAAATAGGAACAAATACGACATCATCCTGGGTCCGCGGTCGGCCATGTTCCTGCCCTTTGATCAGCTGGGGCTGGTTATCGTAGACGAAGAACATGACCAGTCGTACAAGCAATATGATCCCGCACCGCGTTACCATGCACGTGATGCGGCTGTCTATTTGGCCACCATGCATGATGCCCGGGTAGTACTTGGATCGGCAACACCTTCTATTGAAAGTTACTACAACGCAAAAACCGGGAAATATGCCCTGGTGGAACTGACAGAACGTTACGGCGGAATGCAGATGCCTGAGATCGTGGTGGTGGATATGCGCGATGAACACCGCCGCCGGATGTTGAAATCCCATTTTTCATCCGTGTTGCTGAACGAAATGAAACGGGCGGTCGGGGACCAAAAGCAGGTCATCTTATTCCAGAACAGGAGGGGATTTTCCCTCAGAGTGGAATGCGAGCAATGCAGTTGGGTGCCGCAGTGCAAATA